>CAZTDK010000073.1:0-14318 GCA_964611965.1 uncultured Binatia bacterium (SeqCode)
CTTGGCATGCCTGTCTGTACATTGAGGTCGCACAGCCAGCCCCAGACGGGCAAGGGCTCGTCGGGAGACGCATAGTGCAGGATCGTTTGAGCGACGCGACTGCGCGGCATGTCCAGACTTGGCGCCAACATGCCGAGTGGGCGCGTGGCGATGCCTCGAAAGGCCATCACTTGCCAGCCGACCCCGACGGCACACCAGATCACAGAAATGACAACCAGAACCGAGGCGCGGGACTCGCGGCTCACCGTTGCCACGAAAAATGCGATCGCCGCGAATGCCCAGGTGGCAGCCGGTATAACCATGAAGAGCAAGTAATGGATCCACGGCCGTGCCGGAGTCACGACGCACACCCACGCGGCAATCAAGACGGCGGTTGCCAGCGCCAGAAATCGACTGTGCGCGTTCCAGCCGAGGTTGCGCCCGGTTCGCACTGCCCCGGCGGTGATCCCAAGGACTCCAAGCAGCAGCATGGCGCTCAGGTAGGGATAGAATGCCTGTGCATTCTGCTTGAGGATGGGGACCATTCCCTGTGGTTTGATCAGTGAAGTGGTGTGTTCATACTGTAAATTGGCCAGCACATAGGACTGCCAGAAATGTTCAAAGGCGCCACCGGCCGCGGTGATGGATAGCAGCAGCATGGGAACGGCCAGGCTTCCCAACGTGAGCCACCCACAATACCTCAGCCGGGTCCTTGCTGATTCGCGGAAGCGTGTCAGGAGAAAGAGGTAGCAAAAAACGGTGATCGTCAGGGCGAGCAGCGTGCTTTGCACTTTAGTGAAAGGCACCGCACCCAGAATGCATCCCGCCGCGAAGGCGATCCGGGAAGGATTTCTCTGACTCTCCGCCAGTTGAAGCGCAAGGCAGAACGCTGTGGTCACTAGAAAAAGCGGAACGTGCTCGCTGCTGAAGTGAACCAAACCAGCAAACGTGACGAGCGCTAAAAATGTCAACGGCGGCAGGACCGCCAACCGAGCCAAGAACAAGGGAGCCAAGCGACGGCAGGTGAAATAGTAGAAGGCAATGGCTCCCACGATGCAAGATAAGCCGACCAACCGCGCTGCCGGGTAGTTCAGGGGGAACCCGACCAACCACGGCAGGAGTAAAGGAAAGATATTCAGTGGACCACTGGTGCCGGAAGAGACGGAACGCCAGAACACCGGGTCGTGACGCAGCGTGAGCGCTTCACGGATAAAGCACGATTCGTCCGGGTTGAGATCCTTCGGATACGCCAGGATGGGCCAGCGGAAAGCAAAGATCGCCATGGCCGCCACGGCCAAGAAGAGCGCATCGCTGCCGAGCGCTCTCTGGAAGCGGTGCCGTTGACCATCGGCCGCGATCCGCGCCACGGGCAAGAGGCAGAGCGCAATCAATAGTGCATACACGCTCGAGGCGACAACCCAGTAGCGAAGGGGCGACTGATCGATCCACAGCAGGACGCCGATGATAAACCGCATATCGCTGGTCCACCTGTCCTGTGTTCACGATCCCTGGTTGGCCGGAAGCAAGCCGCGGGCACGTTCGAGATGCTGCTGCGCCGGTGCGAAATCGGGCTTGACCTGCAGTGCCGCCTCGAAATGGGTGATCGCTTCGGCGGGCTTGCCCTGTTGCAGCGCCATGACGCCCCAGGAGTCGAAGGCTTCGAAGTACGCCGGATTGATCCGTACGGCGGCGGCGAAGTGTGTCGCGGCTTCCTCCCATTTCCCTTGCCGCGCCAGAATGCTGGCCACGTTGTTGTGGGCGTCGGCTTGCGCCGGGTTCTGTTGCAACGCCACTTCGAACTGCTGCAGCGCCTCGTCCTGCTTGCCCTGCATGGCGAGCACGATTCCCCAGCGGTTGTGGGCCTCAGGAAAGTCGGGCTTGATCTGCACGGCGGCGGCGTAGTGCGCAATGGCCTCGTCCAGTTTCCCGGCGCGCGCCAGGGTGCCGGCGAGATTGGTGTGTGCCTTCCACGCGCGCGGATTCTTGGCCAGCGTGTCACGCCAAAAGCCTTCCGCGCTGACGTAGTTGGCCGCCGCGCGCCACGACAGACCGCCGAGCACCAGTACTGCCAATCCCAGGAACCCAATGGTGAGCCACTCACCGCTGCGGCCCGCAGCCGCGCGGCGCTGCAGCACGCTGCCCGTGGTCCCTGCAAACAGCGCGATCAAAGCGGCGCTCGGCAGGTACTGAAAGTGGTCGGCGACAAACGAGTACTGTATGTAACCGAAGTCGACGACGCCGAGCAGCGGCAGCAAGGTGATCGCGAAACAGCCCACCGCCACCAGCGCTCCCCTGCCAAGGCGGGCGCGCATTGACCACAGGAGCATGGCGACGACGATGCTAACGACAAGCAGCAGGAGGGCGGCCCGCGTCGCCTGCATCTCCCAGCGTGGATAAATCGGTGTCAGCGTCGCCGGCCACAAAAGCTTGCCGACGTAAAACCACAACGCGTGGTTCACGATCAGCAGTCGCTCGAGCACTGACAAGGGCAGCGGTGGGTTGTCGTGCTGCTCACGCCACCAGGCGAGCACGCCGATGGCCACGCTCATCACGATAAACGGGAGCAAAGCCCCGATGGTCTTTTGCCAATCCGCCGGCCGCTTCCACCAGGCCAGCAGGAGCAAGGCCGCCGGCAACGTGCACAGCACGGGTTTGCTGAGGAGTGTGCACGCGTAGAACCCGAGGGCGAGTCCGTACGCCATTCGCCTGTGCGGCGGTCCAGATGGTGTCATGAACCGTACCCAGGCCAGGATCGTCGCGAGAGCGAACAGCCCGGACAGGGTGTTCTTGCGCTCGACGATCCACGCCACCGACTCGACGTGCACCGGATGCACGGCAAAGACCGCCGCGGCCAGCGCGCCACCTGGTATTCCCAACTCGACGAGCACGGCCCAGAGCAGGAGGGCATTCGCGGCGTGCAGGATGACGTTGTCGATGTGGTAGCCGAGGGTATCGAGCCCCCAGAGGTGATACTCGACCCAGAAGCTGCTGAAGGCGAGTGGGTCATACTGCGGCGTCGCCATGGGGGCGAACCAGATGTTCCACAGGCCGCCCAGCGACCGCAGCTCGGGGTTATCGCGGACGTATTGGATGTCGTCCCAGATGAGCTCGCCGTGCAGAGCGGGGGCATAGACCACGACGGTTGCCAGGACGATCAGCGCTGCGACCCCTATCGTGGAGAGCCACAGGCGCTCGCTGGGCAAAGCCGGCATCTCGGTCTTTACAACACAGCGAGAGAAGCGGCTCAAGGTAGCCGTGGAGGTTCAGCTGCGGCCATTTTCGTGGCCGTCATTCCCGCAATCTTTACCCGGGAATCCATCTTTTGCGTTTGACTGTTCTTCTGCTCTCTCGTCCGCTTACAGCAGACCCGCCCGCTGCAGCACCTCGTCGAGCTGCTGCTCCAGCTCTTTGGTCGCCGGCACCATCGGCAAGCGGTGCTCGTTGACGGGAAGGAGACCCATGCGCTTCATCATGTACTTGATGGGAATCGGGTTGGTATCGAAGAACACCGCCCGGTTGAGCTCGAAGAGGTCGAAGTGCAGCTGCCGTGCGGCACCCAGGTCGCCGCGCGTGACGGCTTCGTACAAGGCGGCGACCTGACGCGGCGCGACGTTGCCGACGGCGTTCATCAGGCCGGCGGCGCCGATGGCCAGCATGGGGAAGCTCAGCTCTTCGAGGCCGACGAAGACACGGAAGTCGGCGCCCAGGGTGTCGAGCGCCTGTGTCAGGAAGGTGAGATCATTGGCGGCATGCTTGATGCCCGCGAGATGCGGCACGCTGTCGGCGATGCGCTCGATCGTGGGTACGTCGATGCTCACCGCCGCGCGCCCGGGGATATGGTAGATCAGCAGCGGCAGATTCGTGCGCTTTCCAAGGTCGATGTAGTACTCGGCGAGGCCGCGCGCCGGTGGTTTGATGTAGTACGGGGTAACGATCAGCAGCGCATCGGCGCCGATTTCCTCGGCGCGCAGCGTCAACGTGAGAGTCTCGTGATGCGATTGCGATCCGGTGGCGGCGACAATAGGGAGCCGCCCCGCGGCGGCGTCGACGGCGACCTCGAGCAGCTGCGAGCGCTCCTCGATGGTCAGCGTACTGGGCTCCGCCGTCGTGCCGCCGACGACGATGCCGTGCGAGCCATCGCGCACCTGAAGCTCGACGAGCTGGGCGAACGTGTCGTAGTCGACGGCGCCGTGCCGCAGCGGGGTTACCAGCGGCGGATACGAGCCGCGCAGGAAGCTGTCGTCGAGGTCGATCATGCCATCGCGGGACGCGGCAGACGTAGCGCATGAGCGCCGGTGGGTCAAAGGCTGGGAGCGCAGGCTTCCAGCCTGCAGCCGCCGGCGAGCTGGACTCTATGCGCCTAGCAGTCGCTCGGACTTGGCAGCCCCTAGCGACCAATCCTGTCCTGAGGCTCCCCGAAGGGGGGAGCGGACCATAGAAGAGACGCGGACCGCAGGTCCCAGGATCAGCTGTCCGTCCGGTTCGTCGCGAATCCCGGCTGCGCGCCGAGCACGGCGAACGGGTACTGCAGGTCTTCCTGCCACAGCAGCGACTCCATGGCGATGTTGAGGGGGCTGTCCTGAATTGTTAGCTCGTAGACCGGTTCGTCGTGCGACGCATGATTGTGGACACCCCACCCGGGTGCCGACAGCATCAGGTCGCCCGCCTTCCATTCGTAGCGCCGGCCTTCGACGACGCTGTGACCGCTGCCGGCGAAGAAGTAGTTGATCGCGGCTGACGTGTGGCGGTGCGGCCGGTCAATGATGCGTGGTGGCCGGATGGTGATGGTGGCGAAGAAGCTCGGCGTCGTGCCATTGGTGCGCCCGGTTGCCGGGTTGAAGAGCAGATAGAGCCGCCGGCCCACGTACGACGAGCCCAGCGCCTCGAGCTTGTCGAGCTGCTGCTTCACCAGTGCCCACGGCCAGTGCAAAGGTTTGGATTCGACGGCTTCTGGGTTGATGAGCTGTTCGTACGGCATCAAGTAGGCGCCGGCGTCGGTAAGCTTGAACGTGCCGAACGGGCTGCGCCGTGATGGATCATCGATCACCGCGTCACGACGCGGCGCGCCCACTTCAGGTGGGTTGTCATCGACGACGTGCACGTTCAACTGCTCGAGCAAAGCGGCGTTGCTATAGGTCAGCCGCACTTGCAGGTCGTTGCCGTCGTTGACATCCCAGTACGTTGCCATGGCAGGCGTATTCCACACATCGTATTGCGCGATGCTAAAACGCTGACCGCCGACCACCGCGTAGCCGCGGCCGCGGATGCAGAAGCTCACTGTCGTAGAGTTGTGGCGGCGCGGCGCGGTGCGTTCGCCGGGTAAGAGCACGTCGAGCGCGACGCGGATGCCGGGGGCGAGGCCCAGCCCCGGTTCCTGGGCGCGCGGGTGCACGATGAGTGACGAGCGCCGTCCGTTCGCCGGTGGAGGCAGCCCCGCCAGCCGCTCCACCTCGGCGTCGAGCTCCTCGCGCGCCACGATCAAGGCCGGCCACAGGTCCAATGCCGGCGCCGCCGCACCGCTTTGATCAATGAAGCGGCCCACACTATTGCCCATTACCGTCGCCCCCAGTGTGCAATATGGTGTGTGCATATTGAATAATGGATAGCCAATGAGGAGCGCTTCCGAAATTCAACCTTCACATTTACCATTCAACATTCACCATTTACGATTCGGCGGCGCCGCGCCGCCTCATAGACTTCGATACCCAACGAGAGGTCGGAGAGGCCCATGCCCATGGCCTTGAAGAGCGTCAGGTCTGTTCCTGGCTGGCGCGCGAACCGCGTCGCAACCACCTGGCTCAACGGCAGGACCGTGCTCCAGTCTTGCCTGCTGCCATAGTGATCGATGAGCTCACGCGACAGCTTCTGTACGGAGGGTAGGCTGTCGACGACGACGCGATTGCAGCGCGGGAAGATGTCGTCCGCGAGCTCGACGCGATCCGGTGTGATGGCGCCGACGGCGTTGATGTGTGCCCCGGCCGCGATCATGGCCGCGGACAGGAACGGCGCGGTGGCGCGCGTGACCAACGTGATGATCGGCGCGCCGTCGACCGCGGCGGCAACCGAATCGGCGGCGACCACCGAACAGCCGAGCTCCGATTGCAACCGGGTGACGAATTCGCTGCGATGCGCGGGATTCGGGCTGAACACGCGCACGCGGTTGAGATCGCGCACGGCGGCGACGGCCGCGACTTGCATGAATGCTTGCTTGCCGGTGCCGATGATGGCCAGCTCGTCGGCATCTGCCGCAGCCAGGTAACGCGTGGCGACGCCGGAAATGCCACCGGTGCGCAACTGGCCGAGCGCGAAGGCTTCGATGACCGCCTTGAGCGATCCGTCGTTGCTGTCAAACAGGATCAGCAGCGGTGCGGCGCCGCGGCTGGTGTGTGTCCAGGTCTTGGTGCCGGCGATGCCCCGCGCCGGGAACACGGCGCCGATGGCATGCAGGGTGTTGCCGCCGTCCCATGCCACGTGCGCCTTCACCATGTTCAGTGCTTCGCCGTGCGCCTCGGCGCGCAACCCGTGCTCCAGCGCATCGATGGCGTCGGGTAGCTGCATGAGCGTGGCCACCTCGGCCTCGCGGATCCAGAGTGGACCGTCAGTCATTGAAATAGACACCACGCACCCAGCGCGCGCCGATGAAGCTGGTGCGCGCATGCAGCATGCGGAAGTTGTCGTACATCAGGAAATCGCCGGCGCCCAGGCGGAAGCGATATTGGTGGCGCGGCGCGTTGGTGATGGCGACGAAATGGTTGTAGGCGCGGTACCAGGGCTCCATCTCGGCGAACGGTACGTGGTGCGGCGCCATGGTGAAGTAGCTCGAGCGAATGCGGAAAAGTTCCTGGTTGCGTACCTCGATGATCGGTGCGGCTTGCAGGCGCGTGAACTGCTTCTGCTGCCGGTGGAAGCGGACCGCAACGCGCGTCAGCATGGCGAAGGCCGGTGCGTCGAGGCTGCGCAGGTAGCGCGCCGCTTGCCAGGCGTCGACGACGACGCTGTCGCCGCCCTGGTCGGCGGGCTGCATGCAATGCAGCAGCTGATAGCGTGGCGGCGTGTCGAGAAACGGCTGGTCGGTGTGCAGGTTGACCGCTGCATCGGTATAGCCCAGCTGGTCGGTGTTGGCGTTGGTGGTGTTGTCGGTGCGTAAATCTTCGATACGGCCGAAGTGCGTCGGTACGATGGTGAGGCCGACATGTGCGAAATCATCGATGAGCGCTTCCGTGTCGGGGCCGAAGTTGCGCACCACGACCGCGCCGAGTTGGGCTAGCCGCTCCCGGCAAACATCCCTGAGGCGCGGCGCCGCGGCCAGCTGGGCTGCGTTCACCTCGAGCCGCGATACGTCGCTGGCCGGCGGCGACACCGCGTCGCGGTTGAGGGCGTAGGCGTGCTCGCGCAACCAGTCGAGGCGATAGTGACTCCTATGCGCGCTCGGGTCGTTCCAAAGAATCGTAAGAGCCGTCTCATCGATGCTCGGGTTCACCGACGCGGGCTGCAGGTCCATGGGTACATCCGAGGGGCACAGCGTGCGCTCACCGGTCTGTGGATGCCGGCAGCAATCGCAATTGTGCCGCAGCCAGAAGTAGTGGAAGTCGGCGTGCGCGCCGTCGGCGAAGTGCACGCGCAGGTAGGAATCGTGGACGTCGACGCGAACGTGGCTGTCGCGAACGGACTGCTGCATTGCCATTGGACGATATGCTCTTGGTCGCCTTCGAGCCGGTCGCCTCACGCCTTGGGGTGATCACTGAGCCACTGCCACACGTGTGGGACGAAATCAGACGAGAAGGTTGGGGTGTGGGCGCCGCCGTTAATGGTCCACAGCTCGACATCGGTGCCGGCTGCGCAGCCGTTGAACCGCTGGATGGTCGTGTCGTTGCCCGGCAGCAGATTGTCGAGGTTTAGCGTGGTCGGGTCGGGAACCAGGCCGGGAACGCAGTGATCGTATCCCTGCCAGCGGGTCATGGTTTCCAACTCACTCGGGTAGGGTACGCCGACCGCCCGGTAGGGTTCGGCGATGTCGCCGCCGTCGTAGAGGACGGTGGTGTCCGCGTCACCGTGAATGTCGAGGACGCTCAGCGGTGCCGCGGGCGCGCAGGACGCGGCATTCTCGAAAGTCGCTCCCGCGATGCTGACAATCGCCGCGATGTCCGGGGCCATCTCGCATGCCAGACGCTGTGCCATGAAGGCGCCGTTCGAATGTCCGAGCACGTAAAGGCGGTGGGGATCGACGTTGTAATCGTGCCGGATATCGGCGATCAAGCCGCGCAGGTAGCTGACATCGTCGACGCCGCTGCCGTCGAAGTCGCAGCACGCGTCCGTCGCATTCCAGAAGTGGCTTCCCTTCGAGTCCACCGTTCCATCGGGAGCGACGATCAGGATGCCCTCGCTTTCGACCAGCGGTCCGAGCCTGAGATACTGCTCTTGAAAATATCCATTTCCGGCATAGCCGTGCAGGATGACGAGCAGTGGCGTGGGGTGGCTGGCATCATACGTCGTCGGAACCTGAATGGTCGTGGGCCGCGTGCCGCCAAATTCCGTGCGTGGGGTGGTCGGATACGACGGCGCCGGGTTCGGGATCTCGGTGGTCGATTCGCCACAGGCGGACGCGAGGGCAATCAGGCCGAGAAAGATGTGCGCATTCAAGAGCATTGTGAATGAGATTGACCATCGGGGACATGGGGATCGGAACGGTAGCATTTTTGCGTCCTCTGCGGCTCTGCGTGAGACTATCTTCGATTGACTTTGGCCTGCAAGTGGACTGCAAGCCTGCGCCGCCAGGAGGCTGCGATCGGTGCGAGGTCCGCCTTGATCCGCGCGGGCGTCGCGATAGTATCCGCCATTCAGTCCATCAACGGAAAGTCGAGGAATTGAAATCATGGCGGGACGACTAGAGGGGAAGGTAGCGCTGATCACCGGTGCGGCCAACGGAATCGGGCGGGCGACGGTCTTGCGCTTTCTGGACGAAGGAGCGCGGGTCATCGCAGCGGATCTCAACGAGGCGACCGGCAAGGAGACGTTGGATCTTGCCGCCGCGGCTGGGCACGCGGCGCAGGTGCGTTTCGTGCGCGCGGATGTCGCGCAGGAGAGTGACGTCGAAGCCGCGGTGCAGTTGGCGGTGTCGTTGTTCGGCCGGCTCGACTGCGTGTTCAACAACGCCGGCATCGGCGGCGCCTTCGGGCCGATCACCCATGTCTCCGTTGAGGACTGGGACTACACCTTCTCCGTGCTCGTGCGCGGCGTGTTCCTCGGGATCAAGCACGGCGCCCGGGTGATGAAGGCGCAAGGGCAGGGCGGTTCCATTATCAACACCGCGTCGGTGGCCGGGTTGAGCGGCGGCGACGGCCCGCAGGCGTACTCGGCGGCCAAGGCGGCAGTCATCAATCTGTCGCGCGCCGTGGCGATCGAGCTAGCGCCCAGTCGCATTCGGGTGAACGCCATCTGTCCCGGCGGCATCCTCACGCCGCTGCTGCACCGCGGCAACCCGGAGATCCTCCAGCCCTTGTTGGACAAGGCACAGCCGTGGCCGGAAGCCGGGCAACCCGCGGACATTGCTGCCGCTGCCCTGTATCTCGCCAGTGATGACTCGCGCTTCATGACCGGCGCCGCCATGGTGGTCGACGGCGGGCTCACCGCACGCGGCGGCAATGCCATGGGCGGCGTGAGCGGCGGCGCGTTGCCGATGCAAGCCGCGGGCGTCGACCGCGGCTCTACCGGACAAGAAGGCACGCTGCGCTCCGTGGAGTAAAACGGCGCGGCCCGGTTTGACCTGCCCGCCGACTCCGGGTAGATACAAGCTGACATGATCACAACGGTGCGCTACTCGTTTACGTACTTTCGCTTTCCCTGGTGGACCGGGGCGGCGGTGTTCTGCGTAGACGAGTAACGCCCACGAAACGAGACGACGCAGAACCCGAAGCCCTGGGAGCATTCCCGGGGCTTTTTGTTTTTTGAAGCGAATGAGGAGCGAAATCACGAGACCACGAAAGCTCGAAACCACGAAATGGCCTAAACGCCGGCTTCTTCTTTCGTGCTTTCGCCCTTTCGTGCTTTCGTGATCTCTTCACGCAAGGAGAAATGCCATGGCCGAGAAGATCGAGAACCGCAACCTCGTGGAGGTGATACCATTGATTCCACCGCGCGACGTGAAAGCCAAGCTGCCGCTGACTGCTGCGGCGGCGCAGGTGGTGCTGCAGACCCGCCGCGCCATCCGCGACATCATCCACGGCCGCGACCGGCAGCGGCTGGTCATTGTCGTGGGGCCGTGTTCGATCCATGACCCGGCAGCCGCCTTCGAATATGCCGAGCGCCTGCAGCGCGTCGCGCAAGCGACGGCCGAGCACCTGGTGCTGGTGATGCGGACGTATTTCGAAAAGCCGCGGACGACGATCGGCTGGAAGGGGTTGATCAATGACCCGCAGCTCGACGGCTCCTGCGACATCGCCGGCGGTCTCGAGCTGGCGCGGCGCATTTTGCTCGACATCAATGCGCTCGGGGTCCCATGCGCCGGTGAGATGCTCGACCCGATCACACCGCAGTACATCGCCGACCTGCTCAGCTGGGCCGCCATCGGCGCGCGTACCACGGAGAGCCAGACGCATCGCGAGATGGCCAGCGGTTTGTCGATGCCTGTCGGCTTCAAGAACGGCACTGACGGCGGATTGCAGGTGGCGCTCAATGCGATGATCTCGGCGCGCCACGCGCACAGTTTTCTGGGCATCAACGCTGACGGCGTGACGTCGGTGATCAAGACCGCGGGCAATCCCGATCGACACATCGTCTTGCGTGGCGGGGCTGGCGGGCCGAACTTTTCACCGGGGGACATCGCCGCCGCCGTGGCGATGCTGGCGGATGAGCAGATCGCGCGGCCCGTCATGGTCGATTGCTCGCATGACAACTCGGCGAAGGATCACACGCGCCAGTTGGCCATCGGCCGCGAGGTCTTGCGGCAGATGCGCGACGGCCAGGACGCGATCATGGGTCTGCTGCTGGAAAGCAATCTCCAGGCGGGCAAGCAAAGCTGGAAGGAAGGCGTCGCGTTGCAGTACGGCGTGTCGATCACCGACGCCTGCATTGGCTGGCCGGAGACGGAAGAGCTGCTCTATGCGGCGGCCGAGGCGGTGCGTGCCGGCCGTGGCGCTTCACAGCGCGGGGGCGGAGATGCTATCCCTCTGCCCAGTCTGGAGGGCCGATGAGTATCGCGCGGATCATTGCGGGGATCAGCTTTCTCTTCGTGGCGGGGATCAGCTTTCGCTTCGTGGGCACGACGGCGGTTCTGGCGGCCGACGGCACCGCTGCTCCGACGCCTGGCGCCACCGCGGCCCAGACCGAGCCCGCCGCCGCCAAGGCAGAGCCCACAGCCGGGCAACCGGCCCCGCCGGCCGACAAAGCGGCAATCGTCGGCAACTGGAAGTCCAACGACGACACCGAGGTAATGGAATTCGCCGCCGACGGCAGCCTGCGCGTCAAGGATCCCAACGCCATGTTCATGGGAAGCTACACGCTCTCCGGCGATGGCAATTTGCATATGGAGATCCCGGCTTTCGGGGCGAAGAAGGATTTCCTCTACAAGTACGAGATCAAGGGGGACGAGCTGACGCTCACGCTCACTGACAAGAAGCCGCGCAAGTATAGCCGTGTGAAGTGATCGCGGAGCGGGGTAAGCACAGGGTCACCTCCTGGACAAACGCCTGTGCGGCGAGGAGGCTGCGCTCCGCGTACCAGCGCCGAAGGCCGGGATTGAGAACCGCTCTGTCCCGACGCAGAACGACGCGGCCTTGGCTCGGGGCAGAGTCTGTTCGGGCTTGGGCAGAAGTAGCTACTCCAGCTCCGCCGACGAAACAGTGTCGCCGGCGCAACCCTACGCAGCCAGCTTACGGGTAATCGCGGCGACGTGGCGGCCCTGGAAGCGGGCGATGGCCAGCTCGTTGGCGCTCGGCTGGCGCTTGCCGTCGGTGCCGGCGATCGTCGTCGCGCCGTACGGCGTGCCGCCGGTGATCTCGTCCATGTTGTTCAGCTCCGCCGCCGAGTACGGTACGCCGACGATGACCATGCCGTGGTGCAGAAGGGTGTAGTGAAACGAGGTGATCGTGGTCTCCTGCCCGCCGTGCTGCCCGCCGGTACTGGCGAAGACACTGCCGACCTTACCGATCAGGGCGCCGCGGGCCCAGAGGCCGCCAGTGTGATCGAGAAAGCTGCGCATCTGCGCCGCCATGTTTCCGAAACGGGTTGGTGTTCCGAAGATGATGCCGTCGTAGTCGGCGAGCTCGCGCGGCGTGGCGATGGGTGCGGCGTGATCGAGCTTGGCGCCGTATTTGCGTAGGACATCTTCGGAAAGCAGCTCCGGCACCCGCTTCAGCGTCACCTCGGTGCCGTCGATTCCACGCGCCCCTTCGGCAATGGCGTGCGCTAGCGTCTCGATGTGGCCGTACATGGTGTAGTAAAGCACCAGGACCTTTGTCATGAGCCGGCCGTAGGCCTATTGCATGAATTGCGCTGTGGCGTCGGCATTCTCCGCCGCGAGTGTGTGGACGAGGAACTCATTCGCCCTGGCGTCACCGTGGAGCGTCGACTCGAAGAACGGGAAGATACTCAGCACGGTGAGCGTGTGCTGGCGTGACGGCCGCATGGCATGCGGCAAGGGTTTCGGGCCCGAGCAGGGTAGGGGACAGTCGCCGGCGATGATACCGGCGTCGGCGCCGCCGAGGAGATCGAGCAAGCTCAGATCGCCGCCGCTAAGGCTGCCGCCGAGGGCGCCGCAGCCAACGTCATCGGGATTGTTCTGGTTCTCAAAGATGCCCGCGGCGGCGGAGAATGCCGTGTGCGTGCCGCCGATCAGGGTCACCAGGTACTTCGGCGGCGCCGCTGCGCCGTAGGCGAATAGCGTGTTTTCCTTGTACGGCGTGATGGCGTCGATGTCGCCATCGACGAGCAGCAGCGGCATTTGCGCGCTCGTATAGAACATCTGCGAGAAGAAGCAGGCGGCGGGAGCCATCGCCGCGGCGGCGCGGACGCGGGGATCGCGCAGGTCGCGGTCAAAGGCAGTGAGCAGGGTTGTCGTACCGCCGAGCGACAGGCCGGTCAGTCCGATGCGGCTGGGGTCGATCACCGGGCCGAACGTGGCGTCGGCGAGCATGGTGTCGATGAGAAAGCTGACGTCGCCCGGCTGGTTCGGTAGGTCGGCAACCGTTGCTCCTCCGGGGGTGCCGATATGGCTCAATGGGAAGTCTGGCGCGACGACGATGTAGCCGTGGCTCGCCAGATGATCGTTGAGGTAGCTGCCTTCGGTGTGCGAGCTCATGAAGCCGTGACTGTACATGATGAGCGGAATGGCAGCGCCGTTCCACACCAGCGGCGCGTTCACCTGCTCGGCTTCCGTGCCGGCGGCATTCGGGGTCGTGGGATACCAGATTTGCGTAACCAGGGTGCGGCTCGGTTGGCTCGGATTGCTGCCGTTCGCCGGGGTCGAGCGGCTGGTGTCGACCAGCGTCAACGTTCGCGTGCCGACGCCGGAGGGACCGGGCTGGAGGACCTCGGGGCTGGTAAGTGGCGGCGCCGACGTCGGGCTCGGCGTTGGTGTGTTGGGTGGCGAATTTGTGGCTGTGACGGTTGCGGTCGTGGCGGCTGTGGATGGAGTGGAGGTGCTGTCCTCGCTGCAGCCGGCAAGCAACACGATCAGTGCGGCAAGCGGCGCCGCGCTGCGCAGATGGAGTAGGAATCGCATGGCGGGGGACACTAGTGCACTCACCGGCGAGCGTCAAACAAGAAGTGGAGGCGAATGTGGTGGCCGCAGTTTGGTGGCGTGGAGCAGAACAGACCCGGCGAATGAATTCGCGGCAACGAACGGCACCGAGTCGCCCTGCGGCGACTTCCCCATCCAGATGCCAAACCGATTGATGGAGGGGCGGGGAGCCCAGGCCGGTGGGCTTGGTGCATTGCGTTGCTGCGGCTTGAGCCGCCGGGACTGAAGGACGGACGCGACGCCGGCAAGACGGAAGCTTTGCGGGCGAACACGCAGGCTTGCGGCGACGCTGCAGATGCCGAATAAAGGTTCCATGAACCCAACCGAACGTACCAGCTATCACGCCTGTCCGCTCTGCGAGGCCACTTGTGGGTTGGAGATCCGCAGCCGTGGCCGTGAGGTTGTCGGGATCCGCGGTGACGCGGCCGATGTGTTTAGCCGCGGTTTCATCTGCCCCAAGGCGTACGCCTTGAAGGAGCTCGATGCCGATCCCGATCGCCTGCGGACGCCGTTGCTGCGTCGCAAGGGCCGCCTCGAGGCGGCGAGCTGGGATGATGCGTTCGCCGAGATCGAGCGGCGTCTGATGCCGATCATCCAGGCGCAC
>CAZTDK010000074.1:0-14262 GCA_964611965.1 uncultured Binatia bacterium (SeqCode)
TTGTCTTGGGTGCCGTCGCTGCTCTATTCTGCAGCGCTGATGAAAAGCCCGCTGCTGCGTTTTGCCGCCCTGTTTTTTCTCTTCCTGATGGGCTTCAGCGTGCTGAGTGTCGCCACCTCGCTACAGAACCACCTGCAAGTTGCCGAGCAAGGCATTGCCGCGGCGTCGACGTGGCTGGCGAATCTCGTCGGCAGCGCGGCCACGGTGGTCGACGGCAACTTCATCACCGCCGGCAGCATGAGCCTCAACATCAACCACGAATGCACCGGCGTCTTCGTGCTCTTCGTGCTCGTCAGCTTCATCGGTGCCTATCCGGCGCCTCTGCTCACCAAGCTGACGGGAATGCTCATCGGCATCATCGGCTTGACGTTGATCAACGTGATCCGCATCGCCACGCTGGTGCGCATCGTGGAGTTCTACCCGCAGGCCTTCGTCTACTTTCACGAATACATCTGGCAGGGCGCGTTCCTGATGCTGGTGACGTTGTACGCGATCACCTGGGTGGAATGGTCGCGGCAATGAAGTGGCGTTTCGCGGGGACGTTTCTCCTGGCGTTCGCGATCTTCATCGTGATCTGGTGGCGTTTTGATGTAGCCACGCGGTACCGCGGCGCTGCCCTGGCCACGGCCCAGCTGGTGAGCCCGGTGATCAACGGCTGGTGGCTCGATTACGACCGCCCGGGACAGAGCAACGACGCGACCTTCCGTCGCGACAACCGCGAGCTGCCGATGCTGCTGCAGCTGCCGGCGTTGTCGATGGGGCTGATGCCGTTCTTGTCACTCGTCATCGCCACGCCCGGCCTGGGCTGGAAACGCGCGACAGTGACGGCGATCGGTGGCGCCGTGCTGTACTTCCTGGTCGACGTGCTCATCGTCCTGGCGTATCCGCCGATCATGGATCACCCCAACATCGTGAAGGATACCCTCGGCGTCTTCTCCGGCCTGGTAGCCTTCGTGGTCGCGCCGCTCGGCCTGTGGTTCGTGCTCACGTATCCGGCGCTGCGCTCTATCTGGCAGCTGGGCCCGCAAGGACCGGTGCGGCGGTAAGGCCATCGCGAAGTTGGAGGAGCTGTAGCTATGGACTTCCTCGTTGCCATCATCCTTCTTGCTGGGGCAGCCTTCATAACTTACCTGGCGCTCGACGCGGCGCGTCACGTCAAGTAATGCTGCTGGCTGTCTGCGGCGCGCCGTTCATAAACTCTCGCAGATAACGCGCCGTATGCGAGCGCGTTCCGTTGGCAATGATCTCCGTCGGCGGCCCCATGGCGACGACTTCGCCACCGCCGTCGCCACCTTCGGGGCCGAGGTCGATGATCCAGTCGGCTTCTTTGATGATGTCGAGGTTGTGCTCGATGGTGACGACGGTGTTGCCGCGGTCGACGAGCCGGTGCAGCACGTCGAGGAGCTTCTCGATGTCGGCGAAGTGTAAGCCGGTGGTCGGTTCGTCGAGGATGTAAAGGGTGCGGCCGCGCGATTCCTTGCCGAGCTCGTACGCCAGCTTGATGCGCTGCGCTTCGCCGCCCGAGAGGGTGTTGCTTCCTTGCCCGAGGGTCAGATAGCCGAGGCCAATGTCCCACAACAGGCGCAACGGCGCGGCAATCGCCGGCACTGCAGCGAAGAAGTCGACGGCTTCTTCGACCGTCATCTTCAGTACGTCGCCAATGCTCTTGCCGCCGTAGCGCACTGCCAGGGTCTCATCGGTATAGCGCTGCCCGCCGCAGCTCTCGCAGGTCACGTAGACATCCGGCAGAAAGCTCATCTCCATCTTGATCTTGCCCTGCCCCGCGCAGGTCTCGCAGCGACCGTTGGTGATATTGAAGGAGAAGCGGCCGGCGGTGTAGCCGCGCAGGCGGGCGTCCGGGGTCTGCGCGTAGAGCTTGCGGATCTCGTCGAAGAAGCCGACGTACGATGCCGGGATCGAGCGCGGCGTGCGCCCGATCGGGGTTTGATCGACTTCGACGACACGCTCGATTTCCTTTGCACCCGTGATCGTCTTGTGCAGCCCGACGCGCCCGCTCGCCAAACCCAGCTGACGCCGCATGCCGGCGTAAAGGATGTCCCGCACCAGCGTTGATTTTCCCGATCCGGATACGCCGGTGACACAGGTCCAGGCTCTGACCGGCACCTCGACGTCGATGCGTTTGAGGTTGTGCTCGGCGGCGCCGCGGATCTTCACGCGTGGCAGCGCGCTGACACTGCGGACCGGACCCAGCCGCCGGCGCGACACGCCGAGGAAGCGGCCGGTCACCGAAGCCGGATGTCGACGCAACGTCTCCGGAGCGCCCATGGCGACGAGCTCGCCGCCGTGTACACCGGCACCCGGACCGAGATCGACCACGATGTCCGCCGCCGCGATCGTCGCTTCGTCGTGCTCGACGACCACGACGCTGTTGCCGTGTTCCTTGAGCCGCGTCAGCGTGCCCAGCAACATGGCGTTGTCGCGCGGATGCAGACCGATGGTTGGCTCGTCGAGGATATAGCAGACACCGCGCAGGTTGGAGCCCAGCTGCGCCGCCAGCCGGATGCGTTGCGCCTCGCCACCCGACAGCGTGTCGGCGCGCCGGTCGAGGGTGAGGTACGACAGGCCGACTTGCTGCAGGAATTGCAGCCGCGGCACGATCTCCTTGAGGATGTTCGCCGCAATCTGCTCGGCACGGCCGGTGAAGCGGCGCTGCGACAGATCCGCCAGCGCCGCGGCAACCGACTGCCGGGTCACCTCGCCGATCGGCACGCCGTCGATCTTGACCGCTTGCGCGCGGGCGTTGAGCCGGCGCCCCGCGCACACTTCGCACGCGCGCTCGCTCATGAACGGCGCGAGCACGGTTGGGTCGATGTCGTCGTTCTCGAGCTGCTGTTGCAATACGTCGATCAGCCCCGGTGCGCCGGCCGTGCCGTTGCCGTGGAACAGCTGCTCGCGTTGCTTTGCCGTCAGCCGCGCCAGCGGCCGTGTCCACGCTGCGCGCCGCTGCTCGCCGGCATGCTTGACCGCGCGCCACACCGCGGCGCTCACCGGCTTGAGCGTTGCGGCCAAGGCGTCGCAAATCAAGGCTTGCGGATCGCTGATCAGCAGCTCGGGCTCGAAGCTGGGCAGACTGCCGATACCGTCGCAGGCGGTGCAGGCGCCTTGCCGGCTGTTGAAGGAGAACAGCCGCGGGTCGATCGCCTCGTACCCGAGGCCGCACTGCGCGCAATACAAGCGCTCGCTGAAGATGCGTTCGGCACTCTGGCCGGCGACGATCAGCGCCCCGCTGCCGAACCGCAGCGCCGCCGTCACGGGCTCGGGCAACCGGGCGGCGGCGGTGCGGTCGACGTCGAGCGTGGCAATGACGATATCGATGTCATGCTCCTTGTAGCGCGCCAATGCCGGCGCCGGCTGCAGCGCCCGCATCGCGCCGTCGATGCGGGCGGTGGTGAGACCGAGCTTGCGCGCCGCGCGGAAGAGCTCCGTGTAGATGCCCTTACGGCCGCGCACCGCTGGCGCCAGGATGGTCACCTGCTCGCCGCGGAAGTCGCGCCGGATGCGGTCGACGATCTGTGTCCGCGTCTGCGCGCTCAGGGCGCGTCCGCAGCTGGTGCAATGCTGCACCCCGATCTTGGCGTACAGCAGCCGCAGGTAGTGGTAGATCTCGGTCACCGTGGCCACCGTCGACTTCTTGCTGCCGCGGCTGAGCCGCTGCTCGATCGCCACCGTCGGTGGCAGACCGGCGAGCACATCGACGTTGGGCCGCGCCATGACGTCGACGAACTGGCGCGCGTATGCCGAGAGACTGTCCAGGTAGCGCCGCTGCCCTTCCGTGTAGAGGATGTCGAACGCCAGCGTCGATTTTCCCGAACCGCTCAAGCCGGTGATCACGATGAAGCGGTCGCGCGGCAGGTCGACGCTGAGGTTGCGCAGGTTGTGCTCCTTGGCCCCGACGATGCGCATGACACCGCGGGCACCTTGACCAGCGGCTTCGGTGTGAAGATAGCGCGCCTCGGTATCATGGACTTCATCCACTCCACCCAACGCGGCGCGCAGATACCGCGCCGTGTGCGACGCCGGATGCGCCGCCACCTCCTCCGGCGTGCCGGCAGCGACCAGCCGGCCGCCGCCGGTGCCGCCTTCGGGGCCGAGGTCGATCACGTAGTCCGCCGCCTTCACCAGCTCCATGTTGTGTTCGATCACCACGAGCGAATGGCCGCGATCGACCAGGCGCTGCAGCGCGGCGAGCAAGACCTCGACGTCGCCGAAGTGCAGCCCGATGGTCGGCTCGTCGAACAGGAAGAGCGTGTGCGGCTTGCCCTCGCGCGCCATGGCTTGCGCCAGCTTGAGACGCTGCGACTCGCCGCCTGAGAGCGTGCTCAGCGGCTGGCCGAGGTGCAGGTAGTCGAGCCCGACTTCGGCCAGCTGCTGCAGCCGACGGATCAGCTCCTTGCGATCGGCGAAGAAGGTGAGCGCCTCCCGCACGGTCAGGCCGAGCACGTCATGGATGCTCTTGTTCTGGTACAGGACCTCGAGCACTTCCGGGCGGAAGCGAGTCCCGGCGCACTCGGGGCAGCGCACGTAGATATCGGAGAGGAACTGCATCTCCACCTTCTCGAAACCCTCCCCCTTGCAGGTTTCGCAGCGTCCACCGCTGACGTTGAACGAGAACGTCGCGCTGGTGTAGCCGCGCAGCCGCGCCTGCGGCGTCTGCGCAAAGATCGCGCGAATGAGATCGAACGCCTTGACGTACGACGCCGGGTTGGCGCGCGGCGTCGTACCAAGCGGCGACTGGTCGACCATGATCACTTCGGAGACGCGCTCGGCGCCGTCGATCTCGTCGTGCTCACCCGGTGCCCCGACGGATTGCCCGAGGGATTTCTTCAGCGCGCGGTAGAGCACCTCCTCCACCAGCGTCGACTTGCCCGAGCCGGAGACGCCGGTGATGCAGACAAAGCGTGACAACGGAATGGAGACCGTCACATCGTCCAGGTTGTTGGCGCGCGCGCCGCGGACCGTCAGCGCGAGCCCGGGAATGATCCGCCGCCGCTTGCGGGGCACCGGGATACTGCGGCGGCCGGCGAGGTAGTGGCCGGTGCTCGACGTGCCGCGGAGCAAGTCTTCGTAGGCGCCAGCGAACATCACCTGACCGCCACGCTCGCCGGCTTCGGGTCCCAGATCGATGAGATGATCCGCCTCGCGGATGATCTCCGAATCGTGCTCGACGACGACGACCGTGTTTTCCTTGGCACGCAGCTCCTGAAGGATGCGGACCAGGCGCTGGCTGTCGCGCGGGTGCAGCCCGATCGACGGTTCGTCGAGAATGTAGAGGGTGTTGACCAGCGACGAACCGACCGCCGTGGTGAGATCGACGCGCGCCAGCTCGCCGCCGGAGAGGGTGCGTGACTGGCGATCCAAGCTCAGATAGTCGAGCCCGACTTCGAGCAGGTAACGCAGGCGGTTGCGCACTTCGAGCAGGATGAGGTGTGCAACCTCCTCGTCAGCGGCGCTCAAGTGCAGCGTAGCGAAGAACCCCGCCGCATCGGCGATGCTCAAGCGCAGAATGTCGGCAATGCTGCGACCGTTGATGGTGTACAGCAAGGCGTCGGGCTTCAAACGCCCGCCGCCGCACGCGGCGCACAGCCGATAGCTGCGATAGCGCGACAGGAACACCCGCACGTGCATGCGGTATGTCCGCCCCTCGAGCCAGCGGAACCAGCCGCGGATGCCGTAGTACTTGCCGTCGCCGTCGATGATTTGCTGCCGCTGCGTCTCGCTCAGCTGCGCGAACGGGACATCGGTGGGAATTTTCTTCTTGCGGCAGAAGCCCAGCAGCTCGCCACGCTCGTATTCGGTGGCCTTGGTGCTCCAGGGCTTGATGGCGCCGGCGGCTAAGGTCTTCGACGGGTCGGGAATGACGAGATCGAGGTCAAGATCGATCACCCGACCAAAACCGCGGCACGCCTCGCAGGCGCCGAGCGGGCTGTTGAACGAGAACAGATTGGCTGTCGGCTCGCGGTAGGCAATGTTACAGCGCGCGCATTCCAGGCGCGCCGCGTAGGGTTCACTCCGCTGGCGTTGATCCGGGAAGACCAGCGCCATGCGGCCCTTGCCGAAGCGAAACGCTTGTTCGAGCGAATCGACGAGCCGCGCTTTCTGATCGGGACGTACGACCAGGCGGTCGACCACCACAACCAGCGGCGATGGCGGTGGCGTCTGCACATCCTCGATGGCCACGGCCTGCTCGTCGACGAGCAGCCGGCGGAAGCCCGAGCTGGTAAACCCGGCGCGCGCTTCCTCCCACGGCAGGTCTTCGGGCAGCGGCACCTCGAAGGTCACCAGAACCCGCGTGCCTTCCGGCTGTTGCCACAGTTGTGCGGCCACGGCTTCCGCCGATTGCGGTACGACGGGCTGTCCGCAGCTGCGACAGTGGAGCGCCGCGATCTTGGCGAACAGCAGCTTGAGATGATCGTGCAGCTCGGTCATCGTCGCCACCGTCGAGCGCGACGTCTTGACGGTGTTGCCCTGGCTGATCGCAATGGCCGGCAGGATACCGTCGATGTGCTCGACGTCCGGCTTGTCCATACGGTCGAGGAACTGGCGGGTGTACGCCGAGAAGCTCTCGACATACCGCCGCTGCCCTTCGGCGTAGAGCACATCGAACGCCAGGCTCGACTTTCCCGAGCCCGACGGTCCAGTAATCACCGTGAGCGCGTTCAGCGGGATGCGGACGTCGATGTTCTTGAGATTGTTCTGCCGTGCCCCGGTGATGGAGATCCAGGCTTGGTGCATCCGTTCGTACTCCGAAACGAATATCTATAGCCGAATCGGAAATGGCGCAGTAGGTGGTGCGTGCGGTCGTTCCTCGTCGCACTGCGGCGCGCGTGTGGCGCGCTTCACGGAGCGTGGTCCGGCTCCGGGAGCTGGCTTACCGCCGCCTGCGCGTCGCGCAGCGCCGCTCGATAGATGCCCTGCGCCATCAACGCCGGTTCCTGTGCCAGGCGGCGTGTGTAGACGTCGTGCTTCAGCTGTTGCGCCGGCCGGTTCGTCGGTTGCGCACGCACCGCCCATTCGGCGAGATGCGCCGCCAGCACCGCGTCGCCGCTTTCCAGCAGAGCGCGACCACGTGCGACCACCGCCGCGACGCCGCCGGCCAATGCGGCGATCTCTTTGGCCTGTCGTTCCATCGTTGCCGGCAGCAGGTCCGCCGCGTTGCCGTTCCACCACCCACCCCACAGGCGCAGCAGGTTGCGCACGATGAACTTCGGGTGGTCGTAGTTCGCCTGCAGAAACGGCCGCGTGGCAAGCTCCGGGTCGGGCTCCACGGCGTGGACGATCGCTTCGGGTGTCTCCCCGGCGTTCATGCGCGTGAGCACCTGATCGATGATGACGCGCAGATAGCGCGCTGTCTCCGTGAGCACCGTGCGCACGGCGGCCGCGCCGTGCACCGCCAACCCATGCCCCGGAAATAGCCATTCGGCATCCAGCCCGGCCATCGCTTCGAGTGCCTCGGCCCATTCGAGCGGGTAACGTTGCACCTTCTGGGGGTTGCCGCAGTTCGGCGCCTGCCAGATGATCAGGTCACCGCAGAACAGATACCCACGCGCCGGCACCCACACGTAGCAGTGGTCATCGGTTTCACCTTTGGCCGCCCGGTAGTGCACGTCGAGGTCGCCGAAGCGCTGCGTGAGCCGGTCGCGGAAGGTCAGCGTCGGCCAGACGAAGGTTTGCGGAAACAACGGTTGGGGCAGGCTGAACTGCCGTTGATTGATGCGCGCGTTCCAACCGTGGGTCAGCCGGTAGCGCTGAAAGCGCTGCACGCAATTCTCCTGCGCGATGATCTGCGGCCGTTCGCCGGCTTCGAGGAACGGGCGCAAGCCGAAGGCGTGATCGACGTGGCCGTGGGTGTAGACGGCGGTGTGCAGCGGCGCCGGGCTCCAGGCGCGCACGGCCTGGTACACGGCGGGCGCCGCAGGTTCCAACCCCGGGTCGACCAGCAACAGTCCGTCGGGGGTGCGCAGCGCGTAGGTGTTGACGAACGCCGCGCGCATGAGCACGTCGGGGGCAATCTCGTACGGATCGGCAAACAGCGCGACACGCGCGTGCAGCGGGTCGGTGGTGAGCATGGGGGATGGTGGGTTTGTCATCGGCAAGCGTATAAAGCGTAGAGGGTAATATGTAAAGGCATCGGGTATATTGATTGCATTGCGCATTGCTGGAAAGCGACATCAAGGACAACAACGACGCCAGGGACGACCGTCCTTGCCGTCCTTGATGTCGTTGTTGTCGTTGAAAGGCTCGGCCCATGAGAGATGGCTTCATCCCGACGCACGGTGGTTACAAGTGTCTGCTCTCCTACCAGAAGGCCGAGATCGTCTACGATGCCACGGTCTATTTCTGCGATCACTTCATCGACAAGCGCAGCCGCACCCACGACCAGATGATTCAGGCGGCTCGTTCCGGCAAACAGAATATCATCGAAGGCAGCATGGCCTCGCGACATCCAAGGACATGGAAATCAAGCTGACCAACGTGGCGCGCGCCAGCTTGGAAGAGCTGCTGGCCGACGACCGCGATTTTCTGCGCGTCCGCGGCTTGCAGGAGTGGCATAAGGACCACGCCTATGCGCTCCGCCTGCGGGAACTCAACAGAACCGCGGACGCAACCAACCAGACCTTCCGCAAGGGCATCGAGAACGCGGATGCGGCGGTTGCCGCGAACGTGATCATCGGCCTCATCCGTGTCGCCAGCTACCTCCTCGGTCGGCAGATCCGCCACCTGGAGCAGGCGTTCATCAGGGAGGGCGGCTTGCGCGAGCGCATGACCCGTGCGCGCCTCGACGCGCGTGGGAAAATCGGGCGGTGACGCCGTCCTCCTCTTCAGTTGCGCCCCATTCCGCGGTACGAGGGAAGCAGAACGCCATGAACTGTCGATCCTGCGGCCACGTCAACACCGACGACGATAAATGCTGCGAGCGCTGCGGCGGGGCGCTGACGGTGACGTGCGTGAAGTGCGGCACGGCGTTGCGTCCCGGCGCGCGCTTCTGCGACAACTGCGGCGCCGCGGTCGAATCCAGCGGCACCCAACCCGCACCCCCCGCGCCGCGCTCCTATACGCCGCGCCACCTCGCCGAGAAGATTCTCACCTCGCGCAGCGCCCTCGAAGGCGAACGCAAGCAAGTCACTGTCATGTTCGCAGACGTCAAAGGCTCGATGGATCTGGCGGCGCAGGTGGACGTCGAAACCTGGCACGGCATCATGGATCGCTTCTTCGGGATCCTTGCCGACGGCGTGCATCGCTTCGAGGGCACGATCAATCAATACACCGGCGACGGCATCATGGCCTTGTTCGGCGCGCCGCTGGCCCATGAGGATCACGCGCAGCGCGCTTGCTTCGCGGCGCTGCGGCTGCGCGACGAGCTGCGGGGCTACGCGCACGAGCTGCGGCGCACGCAGGGGCTCGACTTCGCAGTGCGCATCGGCCTCAACTCCGGCGAGGTGGTGGTCGGCAAGATCGGCGACGACTTGCGCATGGACTATACCGCACAAGGCCACACCGTCGGGCTGGCGGCGCGCATGGAGCAACTCGCCGAAGCCGGCACGGTGTACCTCACGGCGGACACCGTGGCGCTGGTCGCCGGCTATTTCCAAATCGACGACCTTGGCGATTTCGTCATCAAGGGCGTGCGCGAACCGCAGCACGTCTACCGGCTGCGTGACGTGGGCCCGTTGCGCACCCGGCTCGAGGTGGCGCGGGCCCGCGGCTTCTCCCGTTTCGTTGGCCGTGAGCCGGAGATGGCTACGCTCGAGGCGGCACTGGCGCGCGCCATGGAAGGCCACGGGCAGATCGTCGGCATCGTCGCCGAACCCGGCGTCGGCAAGAGTCGCCTGTGCTTCGAATTCACCGAGCGCTGCCGGCAACGTGGCATCGAGGTCAACGTTGCCGCCGGCCTGCCGCACGGGAAATGGGTGCCCTTCCTGCCGCTCCTGGACTTGCTCCGCCACTTTTGCGGCATCAGCGAGCGCGACCCCGCCGAGGAGGCGCGCCGCAAGATCGTCGGCACGCTGGTACTGCGCGACAAGGGATTCACCGACGATCTGCCGTTGCTCTTCGATTTTCTCGGCGTGCCCGATCCGGCGCATCCATCGCCGCGCATGGATCCGGACGCCCGCCAGCGGCAGCTGTTCGGTATCGTGAAGCGCTTGATTCAAACACGCACTCAAGGCGCACCCGCGGTACTGCTGTTCGAGGATCTCCACTGGATCGACGGCGCCAGCGAGGCCGCACTCGAGAGCTTGATCGAAATGGTTCCGCTGACCCGCACGCTGCTCGTCGTCAATTTCCGGCCGGAGTACCAGGCGACGTGGATGCAGGGAGCCGCCTATCAACAGATTACCCTGACGCCGCTGGGCGATGCGGCCATCACGATCTTGCTGCGGGAACTGCTCGGCGACGACCCGGCGCTGGTCACGCTCGGCGAGCACATCCGCGGGCGCACCGCCGGCAATCCGTTCTTCATCGAAGAGGTGGTGCAGTCGCTGTTCGATCACGGTGTGCTGGCGCGTGAAGGCAGCAATGGCACGACCGCCGTCCGCCTCACCAGACGGGTCACCGAGATCGACGTACCACCCACGGTGCAAGCCGTGCTCGCCGCACGCATCGATCGTCTCGGTGAGCGCAACAAGACCGTGCTGCAAGTTGCCGCGGTGGTCGGCAAGGAATTCGCCGAACCGGTCGTGCGCCGCGTGATTGCGACGCAGCCGACACTGGCGATCACGGCGGCGGAGCTGGCTGAAGCCTTGCATGCGCTGACGACGGCGGGTTTGATCTACGAACGCGCCGTGTACCCGGATGCCGAGTACGTCTTCAAGCATCCCTTGACGCACGAGGTGGCGTATCGCACGCAGCTCACCGAGCAACGGGCGCGCGTGCACGCGGCAGCGGCGCAGACCATCATCGAGCTCTATCCCGACAGGCTCGACGAACACGCCGCGTGGATCGCGCATCACTGGGAAGGTGCCGGGGACCTCCTCGAAGCGGCGCGCTGGACGCGGCGCGCCGCCCTGTGGGTCGCCGCGAGCGACCTCGCCGAGGCGCACCGGCGCTGGCGCCGGATACCCAAGTTGCTGGAGCCGCTGCCCGACACCCCCGACACGCGCGAGCTGGGCATCGCGGCGTGCACGCACATCCTCAGCATCGGCATTCGCATGGGCATGCCCCCGGAAGAAGCCGACGCGGTGTTCGCGCAGGGCAAAATGCTGGCGGAGCGCAGCCAGGACACCACGGGACTGGGCCGTTTGTTGACCAACTACGGCATGGTGCGCGGCTCGGCGGGCGACATGGCCACGGCACTGCAATGCATCACCGAAGCGGCCCGCCTGGCGCAAGCCTCGGGCGACGTGGCCGCGCAGGTTGGCGTGCTGGTGACCATGGTGATTTGGCAACTGCATCGTGGCGAGTTGCGCGATGCTCGGGCGCGCGTCGAGCAGGTCCTCGAGCTGACGCACGACACGCCGAATCTGGGGGCTGAGATGGTCGGCCTCAATCCGTTCATCTTCGCGACGTTCTATCGCGGGGCCATTCGTCTGACGGCCGGGGAGCTCAGGGAAGCCCGACAGGACTTCGATCGAGCCATCGAGCTTGCCCAGACAGCCGGCGACCTCGAGATCGTCGCGATGGCCCTCGGATTCTATGCGCTGCTGGGATGGTTCAGTGGCGATGCATCCATCGGTTTGACACAGGCGCAGCAAGCCGTCGAGCTCGCCGAGCACATCGGCAGCCCGATGGCGCGCGGTCAGGCATACGGCTTTCTGGGCATTGCGCATGTGCAGCGCGAGGAGTGGACCGCAGCGCTGGCGGCGTTGCAGAACGAGCTGGCGATCGCCCGCGAGCACCGCACGCTCCTGTTCGTCGAGGCGGGCACGCTGGCGATGCTGGCGCATGCCTATCTCGGCCGCGGCGAGCTCCGTCTGGCGCACGCCACCGCCGAGCAAGCGGTGGCGGTGGCGCGGCAGCGTGGCTCGCGCGTGTTTGAATGCGACGCCCACCTCTCACTGGCGTTGGTGCTCCTGCGCACCGCCGGCCTGGAGGCGCGCGCTGCCATCGAAAGCGCGCTCGCGGCGGCCGAGCGCTTGCGCACCGAGACGGGCGCCCGCAGCCGCGCGCCGCTCGTCCATCTTCATCGAGCCGAGCTGGCGCGCCTCGGCGGGGATGCGGCGCGACACGCGCATGAGCTACGTGCCGCGCTGGAAAGGTTCACGGAGATTGGCGCAACCGCACATGCGGCGCGCGTGCGCGCCTTGCTGGCCGGCACGGAAACGGCGGCACGTGCACCGGGCGGCTAACGACGGGACGCGATCACTCCATCGCCGTCAGCTGCTGCAACCGCTCCGCCGCTTCGAGATACTCCTCGACGAGCTCGCGGATGACTTCCTTGACCGGGCGCACGGTGTTCATCGACCCGACGATCTGGCCGACCGGATTGAACATCACGGCGCGCGCCTTCTCAGGGTAGCGATGGCAGCGCGCAACGGCGTCGGAGGTCACCATGAACTGCAACGGCATGCCGAGGGTACCGGGGGACTCCTTCGATTCCCACGCATCGGTCCAGTCGTTGCGCAGCATGCGGGCCGGCTTGCCGGTGAACGAGCGCGAGCGCACGGTGTCGCGGCTGGAAGCCTTCAGCAACTGATCCACCTGCGCCGGCGGCGCATCGGCTTCCTGTACCGTGAGCCACAGCGAGCCGGTCCACACCCCCTGGGCGCCCATCGCCAACGCCGCGGCGATCTGCCGGCCGGTGCCGATGCCGCCCGCGGCGAGCACCGGTGTGGGGGCCACGGCATCGATCACCTCGGGCCACAGCACGACGCTGCCGATTTCGCCGGTATGGCCGCCGCCCTCGTAGCCTTGCGCAATGATGATGTCGATGCCGGCGGCCTTGTGCGACAGCGCGTGCTTGGCCGACCCGCACAACGCGGCGACCAGACGGCCGGCGCCGTGAATTTCTTCGATCACGTCGGCCGGCGGCGTTCCCAGCGCGTTGGCGATGAGCTTCACCTTACTGTGCTTCAGCGCCATCTCAACCTGCGGGGTGGCAGTTGCCGCAGTCCAGCCGAGCAGCTGATTCACCGACTCGCCTGCCGGTAGCTTCGGCACACCGTGGTCGGCGAGAATCTTGTCGGCGAAGCGGCGGTGCTGCTCGGGAACCGACGCCAGCAGTTGCTCTTCGAGCTTCTTCGGATCGATCTCGCCCATGCCCTCGTACTTGCCGGGAATGACGATGTCGACACCGTACGGCTTGTCGCCGATGTGCTCGTCGATCCACTTCAGCTCGATCTCGAGCTGATCGGGTGGGAACCCCACGGCGCCGAGGACGCCGAAGCCGCCCGCCCTGCTGACCGCAGCGACGACGTCGCGGCAGTGACTGAACGCAAAGATCGGGAACTCGATCCCGAGTTGGTCGCAAATCTTGGTGTGCATGGTGTCTCCTCAAACAGAATCGGTTAACTGAAGATCACGAAAGCACGACAGAGCAAAAACACGAAACATGAAAAAGATTCTCAGCCGTTTCGTGCCTTCGAACTTTCGGGTTTTCGTGACTTCTTGAATTCGGGCGGAGCGGCCACCTTCCTCATCCTCACCCCGCGACCGGTCCGGGCGTAAAGCGGATGCGCATTTCCTTCACGCCATTGATGAAGGTGGACCGCAAGCGACGCGCCGGGGCGGCCAGCTCGATGTCATGGACACGCGACAGCACGCCGCGGAAAATCTCGTTGAGCTCCATCCGCGCCAGGTTCGCGCCAAGGCAGAAATGCTCGCCGACGCCGAAGGCGAGGTGCTCGTTCGGATGGCGGCGAATGTTGAAGTCCTGCGCAGCGTCGAAGACTTCCTCGTCGCGGTTGGCGGACGGGTACCAGAGGATGACCTTGTCGTTTTCGCGGATTCGCTGCCCGCGCAGCTCGGTGTCGGCGGTCGCGGTGCGGCGGAAGGAGTGCACGGGCGGATTGTAGCGCAGGATTTCCTCGACCGCCGCCGGCAGGAGCAAGTGATTCTTGCGCAAGGCATGCAGCTGCTCGGGGTGGCCGATCAGGTCGAGCATGCCGTTGGAGGTAACGGTGCGGGTGGTCTCGTTGCCGGCGATGATCAACAGCAGGAAGAAGAAGTTGAAGTCGGTGTCGCTGAGCCGCTGGCCGTCGATCTCGGCATTGACCAGGGCGGTTGCCAGATCATCGGCCGGATGCCGCCGCGCCTGGTCGAGCAGCTTGCCAGCATACATGAACATCTCTGCCGCGGCGGCCTGGC
>CAZTDK010000075.1:0-14161 GCA_964611965.1 uncultured Binatia bacterium (SeqCode)
GGCAGCTGGCTGCCGGCGTCGCCCACGAGCTCGGCACACCGCTGAGCGTGGTCTCCGCGCGCGCGCAGCTCATCTCTTCCACTGAGATTCCGCGTGCCGGCGTGGTGACCAACGCCAACATCATCATCGAGCAGGCCGACCGCATGACCGAGATCATCCAACAGCTGCTCGATTTCTCGCGACGCCGGTCCGTGAAGTTGGGACTGGCCAGCCTCCAGCACATCGTGGCGCGGACGCTCGATCTGCTCTCCTCGGTGGCGGAGCGCGCGCACGTGGCCGTGCATTGCGCGGCGAGCGTTGCCCCGCTGCTCGCCTACGTGGATCAGAATCAGCTGCAGCAGGCCCTGACGAACGTGGCGCTCAACGCCATTCAGGCAATGCCGGACGGCGGCGATTTGCGCGTCGGTATCGGCCGGCAGTCGGCGCGCCCACCCGGCGCGTCGGGCACCGAAAGCACCTTTCTATTCATCAGCGTCGAGGATGCAGGGAAGGGTATCCCAACCGAGCAGATGGCGCACATTTTCGAGCCGTTCTTTACGACCAAGGCCGTCGGTGAGGGCACCGGCCTCGGGCTCGCAGTCGCGCACGGCATCGTTGCCGAGCATGGCGGCTGGATCACGGTGGAGAGCACGGTTGGCAAAGGAAGCCGTTTCGTGATCTTTCTTCCAGAGACGGCAGAATCGAGTATACCGGAGGTCAAGGTGGCATCGTGAAGGGTCGCATTCTCATCGTCGACGACGAGCGCAGCATGTGCGAGACGCTCGAGGCCAGCCTGACACCGAAGGGGTTCGAGACTCGATGGACGACCTCGGCGGCGGAGGCAATCGAGCAACTCGGCGCCGCCGAAGTCGACGTGGTGCTGACCGACGTCAACATGCGCGGCATGAATGGCCTGGAGCTGTGCGAGCGCGTGGTCGCGAATCGTCCCGACGTGCCGGTCATCGTGATCACCGCGTTCGGCAGTTTCGAGACGGCGGTCGAGGCGATCCGCGCCGGCGCCTACGATTTTGTGACCAAGCCCGTAAAGATCGACGCCCTGGCGCTGGCGTTGGAGCGTGCCGTCCAGCACCGGGCGTTGCGCGAGGAGGTCAAGCGGTTACGCGAGCAAATCGCCGAGGGCCGGCGCTTCGAGGAGGTGCTGGGGACGAGCGAAGCGATGCGCAAGGTGCAGACGCTGCTCGATCGGGTCGTGGAAACGGACACCTCCGTCCTCATCACGGGCGAGAGCGGCACCGGCAAGGAAGTCGTGGCGCAGGCGCTGCACCGGCGCAGCCGCCGTAGTCAGGGACCGTTTGTCGCGATCAACTGTGCCGCCATGCCCGAAGCGCTCCTGGAGAGCGAGCTCTTCGGCCATGCCCGTGGGGCTTTCACCGACGCGCGCGCGGCGCGTACCGGGCTGTTGGTGCAAGCCAGTGGGGGCACCCTGCTGCTCGATGAAATCGGCGATATGCCGCTGGCCTTGCAGCCGAAGCTGCTGCGCGCGCTGCAAGAGCGCGTCGTGCGTCCGGTGGGCGGCGACCAGGAGGTGGCTTTCGACATCCGGGTCATCGCCACCACCAACCGCGACCTCGAGTCGGCGATCGAAGACGGCCGCTTTCGTGAGGATCTCTTCTTCCGCATCAACGTGATCCATATCGCGATGCCGCCGTTGCGCGTTCGCGGCAGCGATATTCTCCTGCTGGCGCAGAACTTCCTCGTGCACTTCGCGATGTCGGCCGGCAAACGCGTAACCGGCCTTTCACCCGCGGCCGCCGAGCGTCTCATGGGATACATGTGGCCGGGAAACGTCCGTGAGCTGCGCAATTGCATGGAAAGGGCCGTCGCCTTGACGCAGTACGAGGAGATCACTGTCGACGACTTGCCCGAAAAAATCCGCGCCTACCGCCCCTCGCATGTCATCGTGGCCAGCGATGACCCCTCCGAGCTGGTGCCGCTCGAAGAGGTCGAGCGGCGCTACATCCTGCGCGTCGTCGAAGCCGTTGGTGACAACAAGACCCTGGCGGCGCAAGTCCTGGGCATCGGGCGCAAGACCCTCTACCGCAAGCTCGAACAGTACGGCGCGTTGGACGAACCCGACGCCGAGTAAACGCGAACGCACCCATTCCCTCCTGCGGCCGTTGCGCCGCGTGACACCGGTGCAGGTACCTTTGGTGAAGCCTGATCCCGTGGCTTACGGGCCAATGACCAGTGCATACGATCAATGGCTTGACGACACTCAGCTGTTTCAATACAAGCCGACTGTGAAACCTCAAAATGACGGGATCGCCATAGGCACACAAGGGTACACAGTGGAGCCGCCGGTCCGTACCGTTACAGAGGTCGCATGATCGCGTCAGATAGCGGGGCTTATGATAAATCAGCCATCCATACGAGCGATGCCGTTACTGGCGTTGCTGTGCTTGGGTTCGCCAGCGCCGGGCGCCAGCTCGAGCCAAGCGCCGGACGCGGTGCGCAGCGCTCAATGCGAACACGCGCAGACGACCGCCGCCATGCGGGAGTGCGAGCTGTCTCGCTACAAGCAGGCCGACGCCGCGATGACGGCGGCTTATCGCGCGCTCCTGAGCAAGCTCGACCGCACCGGCCAGGCGAAGCTCCGGTCTGCGCAGGTGGCGTGGCTCAAGTTTCGGGATGCCGAAGCGGACTTCCAAGCCGACTCCGCCCGGGGCGGGAGCTTGGCTCCCCTCATCAGGACGAGCGTGCTGGCCGACCTGACGGAATCCCGGCAACTGCAACTATTAAAAGGCGCGAAGGCGCCGCCTCGCTAGGACCTGCGGTCCGCGTCTCGTCTATGGACTGCTTCCCCCTTCGGGGAGCCTCAGGACAGGATTGGTCGCTAGCCACTGCCAAGTCCGGCAGGCTGCTAGCTCGCGACGAACCGGGAGCGAGCAGTAGATAAGACGCAGGGCTGCTGGCGGGCGGCTGGTTTCGAGGTTCATGTCCGTCGTGTCGAACTGACAAACCTGGAGGTGTGATCATGGCCAACTTCAACGCATTCTTCTCCACTCTGCTCGGCTTCGAAGGCGGCTTCGTGGACGACCCGGACGATCCCGGTGGCGCCACCAACAAGGGAATCACCATGAAGACGTTTTCAGGCTGCGCCAGGGGTGTACTCGGAATCGAACCCGCTTTGGACAATCTGAAAGCCCTCACAGACGAACAAGCCGGCAAAATCTACAAGGCGCTCTATTGGGACAAGGTCAGGGGTGACGACATCACCCTGCAGGAGTTGGCCAACATTGTCTTCGACTTCTACGTCAATGCGGGAGGCCACGCCACCAAGCTCTTGCAGAGCGTCATGAATGAGGCGGGCGCACACATCGTAGTGGACGGCGGCATCGGCCCAGCCACCATACAGGCGCTGCAGGATCTCGATCAAAGAGACGTGTACCGGCACTACAAGCAGGGGCGTATTGACTATTACCGGGGCCTGGCAGCAAGCCAGCCGTCGCTCGCGAAATTTCTGAATGGGTGGCTGAACCGCGTCAATGCCTTCCCGGATCTCTAGGGCCTGCAGCCCGCGTCTCTTCTATGGCCCGCTCTCCGTTGGGTCGCTGCGAACTTTCAAGGCCGACTGGTGACGAGCGCGCGGACAGGTATCGCCCCACGAGCGGTTGCCTTCTCGCTGCCCTACCCAAACGGACTGATGGCGCGTTGCGCGGCGCTGATTACGGTTTCGCGCGTGACTTGCGCGTTCGAGCCGCCGCTCGCCGACCGCTCAACGCCTCGACGGCAAGTTTTCCGACCTGCCGATTGATCCCGCGAATCAGATCGTACACGGCGCCGATGGAGCGATCTTGTACCCGCCTCACCTCCTTGACGGGCTTCTTGAGCAGCTCGATTTCCTCCAGCACCTTGAGTGGAAGATCGGCAATGGACTTGTGCACCTCTTCCACTGTGGTCGCACCTTTGTCGACCGCCTCGTGAATCAAATCCGCGATTCGTTTCGCTTCACTCGTCCTGCGGGCTGTCGCCATCGTCTTCCTCCTTCGAAGGGTCTCTTAGGGTCGCTTTGTCGACTTCCGCCGTTTAGCCGCACGCCGTACGGTGAGCACGGCGCAGTGGGCGCTCCGCACCACCCGCTCCGCCACACTCCCGATGAGCATGTGCGCCAGGCCGGTGTGGCCGTGCGTCGACATGATGATCAGGTCGGCGGCGTTGCGCTGCGCGGCCTCGACGATCACCTGCGACGGCGTGCCGCGCCTCACGAAGGTCCGAAAACGCAGATGCCGCTTCTTCAGATCAGCACCCAGGCGCTCCGTCTGCGTGTTGGCGACGCGCCATTGCTCCTCCAAAAGCTTCCCAAACCTGGGGTTGGCAAGCGACAGCTCTGGTGTGCTGGCAAGGTACGTTTGGTCGACGACGTGGAGAATCAGCAACTCGGCACCGAAGCGCTTCGCAAAGTCGCAGGCATAGGTGAGTGCGTTCAGCGAGTCAGGAGAGAAATCGATCGGCACCAAAATCCGTTTCACTGCCATATGAACCTCCGGGCCTTTCGTGTGCCGAGTCTGACCTACGGCCGCGCCGCCGGTCGCGCCGCGACCTGAATCGACAGGAGGTAGGCGACGATCGCGTTGATGCGATCGTGCACATCCTTTTCTCGTGGCGCGCCCTCCGCGCTGTGAATGTCCTCAAACGGTTCCCCCTAACACGGGCATTTCCCGCTCGCCATGCGCGGTGATCGCCTTGCGTCCGTCGACAGCGCGTACCAGGCGGTCGGCAAGGACACCGCCCTAGTCGCCCGCGGAAGGTGCAACGAAATCATCCGCAGGCAGTGCCGGCCGCATCGGTGATGCCGGCGTTTCCGCATGCGCGTGCTGCGCGACCCGTTGCTCCAGCTCGTGCACGCGTTGCGCGAGGTTCTGCAGCTCGCGGCGCGACGGCGCGAGCAGGCGCTTCACGATCGGCTCCAGGCGTTTTTCGGCTTCCATCTCGAGCATCGCCAGCAGCTGCTTCGGACGCGCCTCCAGGTCCTTGGACGTCCGCTTCACCAGCTTCTCGAAATCACCGCGCAGCCGGCGCGCCTGCTTGACGACACCGTCCAGAGCGCGCTGCTGATCGCGCGACAGACGGATCGCTTCCTTGCGCGCCCGGGTGAGCATCGCTTCGGCATCGCGTTGCATCTGTTTCACGCCGCCTTGAATGCGCGTGAGCATCGGCACCGAGCCAACCTGACGGCGTACCGCCTTCTTCTTCGCCATCGCTGAACCTCCTTGGGCTGCGATGAATCGCGAGTCGCTGTCTATCACAAAGCGGCGCGGAAGGGCACTGCTCTGTATCGGATGCTACGGATCAACACCCATACCCTTCGCTCGGTATGGTTCTCCGGAGTTGTAGCCCGGCTATTCCGTAAAGAGGAAATCCACCTTCTCCCGCCCCTCGATTTGCGCTATAAGTGCCCCGCCTGTGGTTTCGGGTTGGCAACATGCTCCAATTTCACGTTCTCTCGTTTGAAGGTCCGGATGCGTATTCCTGCGCGGGCGGACTGGCAAGCCGGATCAGTGGCTTGACCGAAACGCTCGCCGACCTCGGCTTCGATACGCACCTCTGGTTTGTCGGTGATCCCGGCATGCCCGGCAGTGAAGTGCGCGGGCAACTGCATCTGCATCGGTGGTGCCAGTGGATCAGCCAGTATCACCCCGGCGGGGTGTATGACGGCGAACAAGGCAAACAGGCAGACTTCGCAGCCTCCCTGCCACCGCACCTCGTGCGCGAGCTCCTGCTGCCGCACCTGCGGGAGCCCGTCGGCGAAGCGATTGTTCTCGCGGAGGAATGGCAGACCGTCGACGCCGTCCTCCACCTCGACTGGCTGCTGCGGCGCGCCGGCATCCGCCACCGCGTGACGATTCTCTGGAATGCCAACAACGTTTGCGGCTTCGAGCACATCAATTGGTCTCGCCTCGCCGACGCTGCGGTGATCACCACCGTGAGCCGGTACATGCAGCAGCGGATGCGGAGCCTGAATGTGGAGGCGTTGGTCATTCCGAACGGGCTAGCGGCTGCAGCGCTGCAAGCCCCCGACCGCAGCGCCACTGCGGCGTTCCGCCACCGGGTTGCCGGCCGTGTCGTGCTCAGCAAGATCGCGCGCTGGGACCCGGACAAACGTTGGCTGTTGGCGATCGACACGGTCGGTGAGCTCAAGCGCCATGGGTGGCATCCGCTGCTGATTGCCCGTGGCGGCGTCGAAGCGCACGGTGCAGACGTCTTGGCGCGCGCCGCCGGTGTCGGTCTCCGTATGGTCGAGCGCTCCTCCAGGCAATCCGGCGTGCCGGGCCTGTTGGAGAATTGCAGCCACCTCGACGGCGTCGACATCGTGAGCCTGCGCTCGCACGTGAGCCCGGAACCCCGCCGAGTCTTGTTCCGCGGCGCCGACGCCGTGCTGGCTAACAGCGGCCACGAGCCATTCGGTCTGGTCGGTCTCGAAGCAATGGCGGCGGGTGGGTTGGCGTGCACCGGGAGTACCGGCGAGGACTACGCGGTGCCTGGATGGAATGCCCTGGTGCTCCAGCGCAATGACCCACGCGAGTTTGTGAGCCTCTTCCACCGCTTGCAGAGCGACCCCGGCGAGCAACGTGCTATTCGCCAGCGCGGCAAATTGACCGCCCAACAATATGCCTGGGCACACATCGTCCGTCGCAACCTGCTCCCCAGCCTGCAACTCGGAGGACACCACATTCAATCGGCTGTTTTCGGCGATCCAGACAGGATGGAGACGGACACGTTTCAACGGCTCGCACCGCGATCGCCGGCAGCCCCGGTCCCACTGCGCGCACGTGCACCGCAGGCGATCAGCCCGCGCGCCGCTTGACGGTCATTCGACCGAGTCTGGACCCACCTCGTCGGACGACCGGTACACTGTATCGACATAGTCACGCAGCATCCGCTCGGCACTGAAGCACGGGATCAAGGTACGCATGGCGGCCTTGATTCGTTTGATCCACGCCTGCGGGACGCCATCGGCATCGCGGTCGTAGAAGGTGGGCTTCACCCCGCGGAGACAGGCGCGTCGAGTACATCTTCCTTTCCACCCTCCGGCAGTCGAGAGACCGGGTGCAAGCGGTTGCCTGCGGTTCGAAAGCAGGGACCCGATCGACCGGTGTTCCATCTCTGCGTTTCGCTTTTCTACCTTCCGCCGCCTCTCTGATTCCAGCTTTGCCAGCCTCAGCGCTCGTAGCGCAAAGGCAAATACTCCGGAAACCACATGGCACGCCGAACGGTGTCCTCCAGACCCACCAACGCCTCCGCATCCGCATGCCCCTCGGCCACGGCACGCCGGATGACCGCACACGCCACGGCGTGCGAGCACTCGCGAATCCGCGGCAGCTGGGGGTACACGGCGGAGAGCGCAAGATCGTCGCGGGTAACACTCTGCGCCAGGGTTTTCGCGGCCTCGAGGAACATGCCATCGCTGATGCGGCGCACCCGCCCGACGCAGGCGCCGAGACCGACGCCGGGAAAGATGAAAGCATTGTTGCACTGCCCGATGCGGAACCGTTTGCCGTTATGGACGACCGGGTCGAACGGGCTGCCGGTGGCAACGATCGCGCGGCCGTCCGACCAACGGATGGCTTCTTCGGCGGTGCATTCGCTTTTCGAGGTGGGATTGGACAGCGGCAAAATCATGGGACGGGTGTTGAGACGCGTCATCAGCCTGACGGCGCTCTCCGTAAACGTTCCGGGCGTAGCCGAGACACCGATGAGGATCGTCGGTCGCACATGCGCAATGGCTTCTTCCAGAGTGATGCGCGAGCGGTCCTTGCACTCCCAGGTGGCAACCTCATCGACCGGGCGCGCGTATGCGGCCTTGAAATCCTCGAGCTCGGAGCGATCGCGCATGACCAGGCCTTTGCTATCCACCGTCCAGATGCGCCGCCGCGCCTCGTCGACGGGCAGGCCGCCTTCGACCAGGGACGCCACGAACAAGTCGGCGATACCCTGCGCCGATGCGCCGGCGCCGGCGAACAGCAGCCGCTGGTCGCGGATCGTTTCTCCCGTGAGTCGCAAGCCACCGTAGATACCCGCCAGGACGACGGCGGCGGTTCCCTGGATGTCGTCGTTGAACGTTGCCAAGCGGTCGCGGAAGCGCCGCAACTGCGTGATCGCATTCGCCTTGAGAAAATCCTCCCACTGCAACAGCACACGCGGGTACACATGCATGACGGCAGCGACGAAGCGATCGACGAACGCTTGGTAGTCGTCGCCGCGCACTCGTCGCTGGCGGAGGCCCAGGTAGAGCCGGTCCTGCAATCGCTCCTCGTTGCCCGTTCCCACGTCGAGCATGATGGGCAGCGTGCTGTAGGGCGAGACACCGGCGCACAGCGTGTACAGGCAGAGCTTGCCGATCGAAATACCCATGCCGCCCGCCCCCTGGTCCCCGAGCCCCAGGATGCGTTCACCATCGGTCACGACGATCACCGACGGGGTCCCCATGTGATGATTCGCGAGCACGGCCTCGATCGTATCCCGTTGCGCGTAGCTGACGTACAGGCCGCGGCCGCGCCGGTAGATATGGGAGAACTTCTGGCACGCCTCGCCGACGACGGGGGTGTAGACAATCGGCAGCATTTCATCGATGTGCTCGAGCACGAGGCGAAAGAAGAGTGTCTCGTTGCGGTCGTGGAGGCTAGTCAGATAAATGAACTTCTCCAGCGGCGTCGACTTGGCTTGGAAGCTCTCGTACACGCGTTCGAGCTGCTGCTCCATCGTACAGATGGCCGGCGGCAGCAGCCCGTGCAGGTCGAGCTCCGCGCGCTCGCGGGCTGTGAAGGCCGTGCCCTTGTTGGTGAAGGGGTCGCTGAGCAGCGGCGCGCCCTTGCGCGATGTGGAGATGTACGGCTGCCAGGTCGCCGGATCAACCTTGATGCAGAAGTTCATACGTCCGTGGTCACCGCAATAGGGCATCAACCGAGTAGACCCCTTCCGCAGTCGAGCCGTCACATCCGAAGAAAGGACCGGGCAGCGCGCCGCAGGGCGTGCTCACACAGCCTCCACCTGCGACTTCGGCAGCGTGAAGTAGAACGTGGTGCCCTGCCCTTCGCGGCTGTCCACCCAGATCATGCCGCCCATCTGCTCCACCGCCAGCTTGCAGAACGGCAATCCCAGGCCCGTATCCGACTGGGCGGTCGGGGCGCGGTCGAAATGCCGGAAGCGCTCGAAAATCAGCTTTTGGTACTCGGGTGGAATACCCGCGCCTTGATCCGCGACGCCCACGAGAACGTGGTCGTCATGGGGAACGGCTTGCAGCCGGATCGTTGCAGCGCGGCTGTGGCGGATCGCGTTGGAGAGCAGGTTCTGTAGAATCCGCCGCGTCAGCGTGCGGTCGGCCCGCACGTGCAGCGGCGAGGGTTGGACGTCGATCGATACCGAAATCTGGGCCTCCTCGATATGCGGCGCCGCGTCCTCGACACTCTCGTACAGCGCCGCGTCGATCGAAAACTCCTCCGCCGTAACCGCCAGCATGCCCGCTTCGAGCTTGCTCACCTCGAGGATATTTTGAATCAGACCCAACAAGTCCGTTGCGGTGCGTTCGATGCGGCGGATGCGCGGCACCTGGCTCTCCGCGAGCTGGTCGTTGCGCCGCAGCAGCAGTTGCGCGGTCATGAGGATGCCGGACACCGGGTTGCGGATGTCATGCACGACCATGTCCACCAACGCGCGCTTGGCGCGCTCCTCGGCGTCCCGTGCCGCCAACGCCGTACTGGCGCGGTCGGCCATCTCGTGGAACTGTTCGCCCAGAGCGCGGTTCATGTAGCCGCCGAAGATATACGCATCGATGGCCAGGCCCATGTCGAGGACCATGACCTTGATCAACGACGAGAGGTAGTCGCTGAGGCGTTCCGGGTCCTGGCCGAATTCCGCGATCAAGCGCGGCATCAGGAGACGGATATAGAGGCTGTAGGTGCCGAGATAGAACTGCGGCGCGAGGTTGATCTGCTGGTGGATGTCGCCGACGCGCAGGCGTCCTTCGAAATACGCGGCGCCGTATTCACCGCTGGTCAGCGACAGGAAATAATCGCGCTGCTTCTGTTTGAGACGGCGGATGGTCTCCGGGTCGTGCAGGATGTCGCGGGTCGCCTCGAACTTCAGCAGATGCTCGTAGAAGGCATCGACAATCTCACCGACGTGACGCTCGGCAAACGGATGTAGCGTGTGCAGACGATCGGCATCGTCCGCGTTGAAATCGAGGAAGGCCAGGCGCTGGGCTTGTTCCTCCGCACCGAGATTCATGCGTGCCGCAATGGTCGTCATTCCACACACTCCAATCAGACTTGAGCCGCCACGCTATCATGGCGAGTCGGCAACTGTCATCCGTTGCTGGGGCTCATTCCGCCTCGACAAGGGAAGCATGGAAAACAGGAAACCGAAAACCGGAAATGAGAAGCCGGCAAATTGGTCACTTTCAGTTTGCGGTTTCCTGTTTCCGGTTTTCCATTTCTGCTCCATGCTGCTCAAGACTTTTCCCAGCGGCGCCGTGCCGTGGGGGAGTTGACCGGAGATCGATTGGGTTGTACGTGGCTGCAGTGTTCCTCGATCTCTTCTATGGCTTGCGTGAAGAGGGCGTGCCCGTCGCCATCCAGGAGTGGCAAACCTTCTTGCGTGCGCTCGAAGATGGGCTGCATGGCTCGAGCTTGCTGCGGTTCTATCACTTGGGACGCGCCTGCCTGATCAAGAGCGAAACCTACTTCGACGCCTACGATCGCGTGTTCAGCCGCGTCTTCAAGGGCGTTGAGGGAGCGCGCAACGACGTCACCGAACAGGTGCTGGAGTGGCTCCGCGATCCGAAGAACTTTCCCAACCTGTCCCCCGAGGATCTCGAGCAGCTGCAACGTCTCGACGCCGACGAGCTCATGCGGCGGTTCCTGGATACTCTGGAAAAGCAGACCGAGCGCCACGATGGCGGCGACAAGTGGGTCGGCACAGGCGGCAAATCGCCGTTCGGGCATGGCGGCCAACACCCAACCGGCATCCGCGTCGGCGGACCGCCAAAGAGCCGCTCAGCGATGAAGGTGGCCGAGGAGCGCCGTTTCAAGAACTACCGCACCGACCTGACACTCGATGTGCGGCAGCTGCGCGTGGCCTTGCGCCGTCTGCGGCAGCTCACGCGCACTGGGGAAGCCTCCGAGCTCGACATCGACGAGACCATCGACGAGACGTGCAAGAATGCCGGCGAGATCGAGCTGGTTTTCCGGCCGCCGCGGCGCAACAACGTGCGCCTGCTGCTGCTCATGGACGTTGGCGGGACGATGGAGCCGTACTACGAGCCGGTGAGCCAGCTGCTTACGGCGTTGCACGAAGACCACAGCCTGCGTGACTTCCAACCGTACTATTTTCATAACTGCATCTATGACCACGTCTTCAGCAGTGCACGCATGTTGCGCGCCGACGCGGTGCCGACCGGCGACGTGCTGCGCAAGCTCGATGCGCATTGGAAAGCCGTGGTCGTCGGCGACGCGGCGATGCATCCGGCGGAATTGCTCGAGGCTTACGGCAACATCGACCCGCGGCGGACGTCGCAAACGACCGGCGTGGCGTGGCTGCACCGCATCGCCAGCCACTTCGAACGTGCGGTGTGGCTCAACCCCGAAAGTCCGGCATACTGGGAGGCCGACACCTGCCGCATCATCCGCCGGCTCTTTCCGATGTTTCACCTCAGCGTCGATGGGCTGACCCAAGCGCTCCGCGCGCTCGTCGGGGCACGCGCGTGAACGAATTGGAGGATTGGAGAATTTGAGGATTTGAGGATTTGAGGACTGGAGAATTTGAGAATTTGAAGAACCGATCTCCCAACCAATCCTCCAATTCCTCAAATTCCTTCATCGCTGGGCACCAGCCGCAACGTCAGCGGGTGCGAGAAGAATCGCACGAAGATGTCGGTGGTGTACTTGTCCGCCATGGCCTGGCCCACGCGCTCGGCGTAGTTCGGCGCGGGCACGCCGCGGACGTGCCCGAAGCGCTGCCCTGCCACTTCCACACCGAGAAACGGCGCCGTCGAGTTGCACTCGACGCGCCCCGCCGCACGGCTGCCGAGACGCACGTACACCTGCCCGTCGATGACCACGAGCCAGACGGGAAACCAGTACTCGCCCTCGTTCGGACAGTTGGTCCGCAGCTTGAGCGTATCCTCCTTCGAAAATGCCACGGGATCCCAATTGGCGGCACAGACACGTGGCGCACCCAGCACCGCGAGCGTCAGGATGATCAATGCAACCCGTGACACCCAACCGTTGCGGATCAACATGCGATGTCCCTCCCCTTACTCCTTACCCCTTACCCCTTACTCCTCCCAAATCCTCCGGCGCTTGTACCTGACCCGCGGCCAGCCCCACAACCCTCAGCCGAAAGGTCCACGCCTAGGGCCTGCGGCCAGCGGTTGTTCTATGGTCCGCTCCCGTTGGTCGCTGCAAAGTACCAGGTCCGGCAGGCTGCTTGGCAGTGTACAGCGACCAACAGGCGAGCGCGCCATTAGGGAGGACGCCGGCCGCAGACCCGAGCCTCGACCAGTCGCTGCTGGTTCGCTAGAACCGACACGCCCAGGGGGGCTGGGCGTACGGATGCTCGGGACCCTGGGGAGGCTTGTCGCAACGTGCCGGCTTGATAGATTAACCCGACTTGCAGCACCGACGGGGAAGCGACGATGGCAACGCAGACGAAGATGAAACCAAGAAGCGCACCGCGCAGCTCGGCGCTCGACGCCGTCACGCCGACGCTGGAGAATCCGCTCGCCACACCGAGCGAGAAGGCCGCCGAGCCCACTGCGCTGCGCCCCGGCCCGTACGACCATGCCCTGGCACAGGGCGAGGAATTGCGCAGCAAGCCGTTCGCCGCAGCCAGCACGGTGCAGATCCTGCGGCAACATGCCAAGGGGCGCATGACGGTGTGGGAACGCATCGACGTGCTGCAAGACAAGGGCTCGCAGCCGGCGATCCTCTACCAGAACTGGGGCCGCAACCTCGACGGGGCATCGATCGTCACGGCGGTGATCAAGCTGCGCGGCCGCGACGTCGCGCTCTATGGGCACGACTTCACCGTGCGCGCCGGATCGATGGACGCCACCAATGGCCGCAAGCTGGCGAATCTCATCTATCTGGCCGGCAATCGCGGTATTCCCCTCATCGGCATGAACGACAGCGCCGGCGCCTTCGTTCCCGCGGGCATCGGTGGACTCGACGGTTACGCCGAAGCGTTTACGGCGCTCCGCAAGATCAGTGGTGTGGTACCGAGCATCATGTGCATGTTCGGCTTCAACGCTGGTGGCGGCGCCTATCTGCCACGCCAGGGCAGCTTCATGATCCAGCCGGCGAACACCTTCTTCGGTCTCACCGGGCCCGTGGTCGTCAAAAGCGCGCTCGGCGAAGACGTCACACCGGACGACCTCGGCGGCCCCAAGGTGCATGGCGCCAGCGGCGTGACTGACCTCACCGTGGCTGACGAAGTCGCGGCGCTGCGCACCGCGCAGCGCCTGCTCAACTATCTCCCCGACTCGAACAAGGTGGCTCCCCCCTTTCAGACCACCTCCGACGCGCTCGAGCGGCCGACGACCGAAATCGAAACGTTGCTCCGCAAGGCATTCAACTCGCCCACCGGCTTCAACACGCCACTCGACGTGTCGATCATCATTCAGCAGGTCTGCGATCACGGCGACTTCTTCGAGCTGCAGCCGGACCGCGCCCGCAACGCGATCACCGCGTTCGGCCGCCTCGGCGGCGCGGTGGTCGGTTTCGTCGCCAACAACAGCGCGGTGGCCAGCGGCCAGATCGATATCGACGCCGCCTACAAGATCGCCCGCTTCGTACGTTTCTGCAGCGTCTACAACATCCCGGTCATCTTCATGGAAGACACCACCGGCTTCCTCCCCGGCCGCGATCAGGAAACCCGCGGCATTGTCCAAGCCGGCCGCGCCATGCTCGACGCCATCATCGATCTGCGCACACCGCGCATCCTGCTCATCATCCGCAACGCCTTCGGCGGCGCCTACGCGGCGTTCAACTCCTACGCCACCGGGGCGGATCTGGTGCTCGCCTTGCCGACCACGCGCGTTGCCGTCATGGGTACGGCCGGGAAGGAGTACACGTACAAGAAGGAGCTCCAGGAGGTGCGCGCCGACGCGGCGGCGCGTCTGAAGGAGCGCATCACCGCGCGCATCGATACGGGCAGCTCGCCCGAG
>CAZTDK010000076.1:0-14097 GCA_964611965.1 uncultured Binatia bacterium (SeqCode)
TGCCCAAATGGATCATCGAAGCGGCAGCGGTGGTCGCCCTCCCCGCCAGACGGGCATGCCCTCCGTAGCTTCAGCGGAGGAGAGTCATCCCAGGTCTTCCAGCAGCGCCTTCGCCTTGATGAGGTCGCGCATGTCGAAGCCTTCGGTGGACCAGGCGCGGACGGGCGCCAGCAGAGCGTCACGAGCTCGCGCACGCCCTTGAGGTGCTGCGCGCCACGGTCTTCCACAACGAACAGCCCAGCAACAAGACGTTGCGTCGCGGCGGTGATCACCACCGTGCCGGGCTCGGCCGCACCCTGCACGCGCGCAGCAATGTTCGCCGTCTCGCCGAAGACCTCGCCCCCGTCGGCAATCACCACCGGACCGGTGTGCATGCCGATGCGCACGGCCAGCCGCGTCCCCTCACCGGCGGCGAGGGTGGCGTTCGCCGCAGAATTTCTTCCCGGCGGGGTTCTCGCTGTTGCAGATGGCGCAGGTCGGCATCGGCAACCTAGGTCGATGGCAAGACCTTCACCGTGAACGACACATGCCGCCGCAGTGCGGTGAAATGTCCATCGCCCGTCACCAACAGACTTCCCGTGTAACGAGCCGTCAGCGCGAGGAGCAAGTCATTCTGCAGCCCGGCCAGTCCGATCGCCTCGTGATCAGGAAATACCCGCGGCAGCAGCCGACCGGTCTCGAGCCAGCAGGCCCGCCACGATGGCGGCTCCAGGGGAACCAATCCGCGCACCAGTCGCATCACGCTGCGGGTGCCGCGACCCGACACGCCTCGCAGGAGCTCGCTCGCCACCACCGGCGACAGCCGCACCGGCGGGTTGCCGGCTGCTTCGAGAACCTGAGCGAGCGGACGTGTTCCCCGGAGAAGGTCGATGTGGATGCTCGTGTCAAAGAAGGCGAGCATCGATGTCGGCGGCGCCAACAGTCTGCGCCGTTGCGCGAAGTACGGCATGCGACCGCAGGCGTTCCTCCTCCTCGGCCAACAGCGTGTTGATCAGTTCCGACTGCGTCGCGGCCTTGCGCGCGCGCATCAGTTTCCGCAGCCGCGTCTCGGAGATGCGGACGGTGATCGCACGACTGGCCATAGATCGGTCTCCTTCGTATGACAAGATGATGCTCATGTCATACAGGCTGGCGGCTCCCGCGACAAGCAGCGTGCCGCTGTGTTCCATGAAAATGCGAATGGTCTCCGAAGCATCAACCAGCGCGAACTCCCTCGTTGGCGGGGGGAAGCAATGGGAGTAGCTCGCCAATCGTCCGCGAATTTACGGAATTATTTCGCGCTTTCGGGAGGAACCGGTTGCGATTTTGGGCACCGAGTAGCGGCCAGCTCTCGCAAGCAGGCGAAATACTTGAAGACAAAATGGGGTGGGGGAATCGAACCAATCGGCCAACGGTTCAATTTTCCAACGCTTACAACATCACGTTTCGTGGACTTGCCCCCCAACGTAATCCGGCCCTTCTTCGTCGCCGTTACTTCACTTCCTTTCTTGCCCGGTAGTCCGCTTCCGCCAGCCGGGGCCGCGACCTGACCAACGCCATATCGGCTTGCGGTGTCTGCCCTCCGCGCTCGACTTCTTTTGGAAGCAATGCAGCACGTAGACAAACTCGCCGAACTTCACGGTGTAGACGGCGCGGTACGTGTTCCCTTCCCAGTCCTCAATCATCTCCACCACACCTGCGCCGCCGAAGCCAAGAAGCACCTTGGCGTGCGGATGCTTGCTGCCGATCTGGGCGAACCACAGACCATAACCAACACCGTCGGGAAAGGCTTTTCGCGGCGCGCTGTGGCAACGTTTGTGTCATTGTCAGACCAGGTTGAAGTATTCGGCGTCTGAATAGGAAACGCGCGACTTGTAACCCGGCTCGCGCGCCAACCACTGAAAGAACCGCCTCAACTGCGCAAAGGTTGCCAGCAAAGTGGCCTTGCTCAGCTTCTCGCCTGTCGCCAGGCTGTCCTTCGGCCAGGTGCTGTTTTGAAAGCAATCACCTGCTCGACGTGAAAGCCTTTGAAGTTGCGGAACTTCGTGTCGGCCTCGAACCCCGCAAGTGCCTTGGCCACGGCATCAACGGTTGGTTCGCTGTAACGCTTCGCCTCCTTCAGATAAGCGAAGTAGTGCCGCTTGATTCGCTCGCTATTGGGGTTGTGCGTGGGCATGGGAGTCACTGTTTACGCAGGATGACGTGCTCTCAGGTAGTCTGCGAAAACTGCTCCGCCGAAGCCAACCCCGATCAGCTCGACTCCGACGGCGACGGCAAAGGCGATGCCTGCGACGTGTGCCCGCTCGATAAGAAGAACGGCTGCAACAAGAGTCAATCCGGGTGGCACCAGCATCGGCAGCGGCGGCGGTACGGTCAGCTCGCCCGACGGCAAGGTCTCTATCACGGTCGCGCCCGGGTGGCTCAGCAGCCCAACAACCATCTCCATCACCCGTGGCGTCAGCGAGCTCAAGGTCGCCACCACGCGCACGGTGATCACTGCCGACCTGGGTCCGTCGGGCCAGACCTTCAACCCACCGGCACTTGTCAGCTTCGGCTCGACCGATACCAACAACAATGGCCTCATCGACAACACCACCATCCAAGAGGCGAACCTGAAGATCTGGCGCAACGGCGTCTTGTTCGCCGGCCCGTGCAGCAGCGCGGCGTATCAGCAACCCGCCTGCGCCATGGCGTGCAACGGCCTTGAATGCTGCTGCGACATGAACGCCAACACCTGGACGCTGCAACTCGACCACTTCAGCCAGTACATCGTCGGCGACACCACGTCCAACCTGATTCCGGGCGGTGGCTCCAAGGCCAGCGACTGTTTTGTCGAGTACGACGCGATAGCGCCAAACGCAAGAGCGTCTTCAGTGAGGATTACAATGACAACCTTCGTGAATGAGCGTTACGCCGCCCGGGCGTCCCACTCGCGAGCGCGGCGGCCATGTTCTCAGATCGCGTACACGGCGTCCTCGACATGATACGAAAGCAGCGCAAAAACGAACCGAGCGCAGTCGCCCTTCGATAAGCCGCTGAAAAGATGCGGCCTACTCAGGGAATATGGGTTTATTCTCCGCAAGAGACAATAGATCGGCAACGGCTATCCGCGCTCCCGCATACCGCGTGCCTGCGCACGGTTCAGTGCACTTCGGATCTGGTCTTGTTGTTGGCGGCTGAGAGCGTAACGCAGGTGGATGCGTTGCAGCGGTACCCGAAAGCGGTAGCCATCGGCGCTACCGTGCACGGGCACGACGATTCTCGCACGCACCGCCATGTCGATCGCATTCGCAGCCTCGCCAACCTTCAAACGCGCCGCGCGTTGTACTGCGGCTAAGGAAAAGGTTGGCAGATCTCCGACGGCGGCATAAAGCAACAACTGCCGCGCGATGGGCGGAAGATCGGCGAGATCTCCTTCAAATAACATGCGGATTGGTTCGGGCACGCTGCGTGAGCCTTCCTCAAAAAACTCCGGGTCCCGAATCAGTTCGCGGATGAAAAACGGGTTGCCGCAGCTCAGATCATGGAGCGCTGCAACTTTGCGTTCGGGGAAGCTTGCCTCACTCAGAGCTGACGCCAGCTCAGCGGTGGCCAAGCGATCGAGGTTATTCAACGAAATGCAGAGAGTCGATTCATTTCCCTCGGCCGTGAAGCGTCGCAGCGCCGGCGCAGTGCGGTCGGCCACGAGCAACAACAGGTGCGTCTGTCGGATTCTCTGCACCACCTGGCGCACCACGGCCAGAGAGTCGGCATCCGCCCACTGTGCATCATCGAGGATCATCAACATCGGAGCCTTCGCGGTGAGCGTAAAAATGGCGCGGCTGACGGCATCGAGTAGTCGCACTCTCGATTCCGCGGGATTCTCCTCGACGAGTGACGGCGCTCCGAAACGCTGACGCACCGCCGGAAGCACACGCGCCAGCTCGCCGCCGTGATCCGCAAGCTGCGTGAGCCGCACATCGTCTCCCAGTGCGGTGACACATGCACCGAGGATCTGTACCCACGGCCACAGCAACGGTGGATTCTCGGATTCGTCGCACACGCCGGTGAATACGGGCACGCCTGCATCCTCAGCGCGCAGTGCAAGCGTCTCCATGAGCCGGGTCTTGCCGATTCCCGCTTCGCCGTGCACGAACACGACCCGTCCACGACCGCTGCGCGCCTCGCTCGCGACCGACGCCAGAAGGTCGAGCTCGCGTGTTCTCCCAATCAAAGCGGGTTTCGGTAGCGCACGCGGTCGCTGCTGCACTTTGGCAATGAACCGATAACCGTAGCGAGGAAACGATTTGATCACACGTCCCTGGCCATCTCCCAACGCGGAGCGCAGCCGACTCATTCCGGCGTTGACCGCGGAACGGGAAACGGCACTGCCCTTCCATACGCTTTCCACGAGCTCGCGATGTGCGACCACGCGTTCACGCTTGCGGATCAGCTCGACCAGCAAGTCGAAAACGCGTGGCTCGACGGAAACGAGTTTGCCGTTGCGACGCAATTGCCGGCGCTCTGCATCGAGCTCGCAATCGCCGAAACAAATGATCATTCCGGTCATCGCGTGATCAACCGACCGCGTCGATCCATTTCACCAATCCGCTCATCTCCAGGTCAACAGCGGTGATGCGTGCCTGCCTTAGCAGGTGACGGCCGCGAGCGCGTGGGGTGCGCGTGCCGCGCAGAAGGAGGCGAGCGTATTCGAATTGCGTATGCGCAACCGCGGGCCATGCGCGCAGCCGCTGATTGGTCGCCAGCGCCGCATCGAAATGGCTCGCCGCTTTGTGCTTTTGTCCCATCGCGCCGGCGAGGAGCGCCAGGTAGCCCGCGGTTGCGCCGTAACAATTCAGCGGCAGCGGCGACGCCACGCAAGTCGATGCGTAAGGAAGGATTGCCGCATAAAGCACCGCCGCCTCGCGCCGTGCGGCAAGGCGATCACAAACCCGCGCCAGGCCGACCGCGGTTGCAAACCAGGTTACCGGTGAATCGAAGACGGCGCGAAAACGGTTCGCCGACAGGATACCCAGGTGTGCGCGTGCTTCGTCGAAGCGCTCGAGCTCACAGAGCGCCGCGGCGATCGCGCCGCGTAGGGCCGATTGGTGCGTCTGCGATATCGCCAAAATCATCTCGAGAATCGGCAGGAGCTCGGCGGTATTCCCTTGCGAGGTGCGGATCGCGAACAGTTGCATGCTCATCGTCCGTTCGGTCAGAGCGGACGGTAATCCAACCCCCGCGGCGGCGGCCTCATACACGTATGCTTCTGATTCCGCAAAGCGACCCTCGAGGTGCGTGCGCATGGCGAGCAGCGTCTTGTGCAACCAGAGATAGAGCGGGTCCGGCGTTTGCGTGAGCGCCGCGCCGAATGCCGCGATCTCGGCGTCGACGCCGCCGATATCGCCGCTCACCAGCAGATAGTGAACACGCAGCAGCCGAGCCTCTTGCTCGAAATCCCGATCACGGCCGGCGCGCGCCAGCGCCAACAGCTCGGCCGACTGCGCCAGACGCTCGGCGCTGCACACGTCTTGAATCCGCCAACAGATTTGCGCCAACTCCGAGGCGACAATCGCCGCATCGCCGTGGCGGCGGGCGCGTTCCAACCCGTTTGTCGCCATGCGCAGTCCCACGATCGAGGCTCGTTGCTGCGGCGGCGGCAACACCGGCCGATCGATTTCGCCGGTGGCGATATCGCGTGGGAGTTCGACTCCCAACTCCAGAGTCGCAAACAGGCGTAAAGCGGAACCGGATCGCCCCCCAGCCGGCGGCGATTGAGGTCCGAGAGTTTGCCGCATGCGATCGAGAGCACGATCCGCCGCAACTTGGTCACCCAAGCGCTGGTAGAGATAGGCAAGCAACAAATAGATTTGCCACCGACGGGCCTCCCAGCTCGGCCGGTAGCGGTCGATCAAAGCGAGGCAGCGCTCGAGTTGTCCAATCGCATCCTCGAAACCGAGGCGATTGCCCATCCAGTCGCTCAACTCTTGGATGCGTTCGATCGCACGCTCCGCGCAACCCTCATCAATCGCGCCTTCCCAATGGACGGCCAGCTCAGCCAGTCGCTCACCGGGATCGTCGCCGCACTCGGCCTCGAGGATCTCGGCGGCACGGCGATGGACCTGGCGCCGCAGCTCAGCCGGGCAGCGCTCATAGATGAAATCTCGCACCAGCTGGTGCGAGAAACGCAGCTGCGTGCTGCGTCCACGTACAGCGACGATGAAACGGGCGCGCCGCGCTTCGTCGATCGCATCGGCAAACTCGGACGGCGAATAGCCGGAGCTGCGCTGCGCGAGCGTCGCATCGAGCTCGCGCCCGCACGCGGCGGCGACACTGAGGACAGCCGAGCACACTGGACTCAAACGGGCGAGGCGAGGCCCGAACAAGTCGGCTACAACATCCGAACCCGGTTGATGCGCCGCTTCCGACTTATCGCCGTCGCTGTCGCGGGCGCGACGCCAACATTCGCGCAACAAAAATGGGTTCCCCTCGGCGCTGGCCAGGATCGCTGCCTGCGCGCCTGCCGTTACACCCCCGCCGAGATGCTCCAGATAGTCGATTGATTCCGATTGCGTGAACGGTGCGAGCAAGTGGAACGCGCAACGTGGGTCGCGACGCAATGTCGCCAACCCTGTTACGACAGGCTGCGGCGTCCCGGGCTCTACGTCGCGCAGCGTGCCAATGATAAGCAGCCGCGTGCGCGCGCAACGACGCGTGATGAAACACAGCAGTTGCAGGGACGCCACATCGGCGGCGTGCAGATCATCGAAAGCGGTGACCAGTGGAGCGGCCGCGGCGGCACGCAAGAACGCGCTGCTGACGGCTTCGAAGAAGGCGAGCCGCGAATCGCTTCCTGCACTGATCGGAGCAGAACTCTCGAGTGCCGACCAGTCGAGCTCGGCATCGCGGCTTGGTGCTCCGGTATTGGCGGTCTGCGGTCTACCGGCCGCGTAGTCTGCGAGGGTGCGCTTCCAGAGGTAATACGGGATCTGGCTGTTTTCATCCCCTGCCCTGGCGATGAGAGCCTCGACGCCGCGGGCTCGCGCATAACGCGTGGCTTCCTCCATCAAGCGCGATTTGCCGACACCTGCGTCGCCGGCAATCAGGAACACGCCGCCGCTACCCTGACATGCCGTGTCGATGGCTTCGCGTAGACGCGCGAGATCGTTGTTGCGCCCAACGAAATCGGCAGTGCTTGGCGCCCGCACGCTCTCGGCAGTCGAAAGCGGCGGTGGCACAACCTCGTTCACGGAGCGGGTGAAGCGATAGCTGCAAGGCCGAATGCTGCGAATGGCGTCCGCACCGAGAATGCGGCGCAAGCGGCTCACTGTCGAGGTGAGTACAGCCTCGAAGGTTTCAAGCTCAGGCCAGAACTGGTCGAGAAGCTCGTCCTTCGTGGCGAAGCGATCGCGACAGCGAATCAAATAAGCGAGGACGTCGAGGTCCTTCGGTTTGATCGAAACCGGTGCAGCTTCGTGGCGCAGCTCGCGCTTGGGAAGGTCAATTTCGAAGTCGTCAAAGCGATAATGCACGTCCAAAATCGTATGCGTTCCGTAAGCCTTCGGCAAGGATCATTGGTGGTTTCCCCACTACATTGCGGTCATGAACCTAAGAATCTCACGCGTGACACTCGGAATCCTGGCCAGTTTGGCGGTGATTGCGCCGCGGGCTTGGGGAAAAACCGACGCAACCTGCCTCACCGGTAACGATCCAGCGGTGATCAATGATGCGTCTCAGATCGCCGCGCTACGCGGCGTAGTCGAGGCGGCTTGCCCGTGCGACGTCTTCGACGGCAAGCGCCGCGATTATGTGCGTTGTGTCACCCGCGAGATTCATGACGCGGTCGCAGGCGGCGGCCTGCGTGCACGGTGCAAATCGCGAGTCACAAGAGCCTTCCGGCAGTCGAGCTGCGGCCGCAAGTCCGAGCTTCACATGTTGCCTTGTATCCAGACCAGTGCGGCCGGCAAGGTTCGTTGCCGCATTCTCAAGACCGAAGCTTGTCTGAGCAAGCCGGGTCGCTACGAGCGCGTCGCTTGTTCGGAGTATGTGAACTGCGTCGACGCGGGCGATGACAATGGCGATTACATCATCGATCGGTTCGACTCGGGTGCGTGCATCGCAACGCCGACGCCGACATCATCTAGCACGGCGACACCCACTACAACCCCGACGCCCACGGCAACCGTGACAGCGACGGACACGCTGCCTCCCACAGCAACGACAACCGCAACCGATATCCCGACTCCAACGGCTACGGTGACGGCGACGGTTTGCCAGAACAGTGGCATCATCATCCCGCACGTCGACGTCAACACCGACGACGATCTCCAGTCGCCGCCGCTGCCGCCTGATCCGGCGGCTAGCCTTTGCCGACCACAAACGAATCTTGCCGGCGGCTGTGCGCTCAATCCACTGGACGGCTCCGTCACCAATGTGTTTGACGCCCGCGCCACCATCGACCAGTCGATGTGCCCCGGCGATCCGCCTCCGTCCTATCACTGGGAGATCTTCAGACCGCCAGGACTGGGCAGCAGTGTGTACACCTCGTCGGGAATCAGCGGTTATGACGGGCCGGTTCTGACGATTCTTCCCAGCTCGCTGCCCGCGCTGCAAGGGACCACGGCCGGCCAGGATGTCTTCTGGCGGGTGGGGCTGACGATCACCTCGAACGTCCCCGGCCACTATGAGAGCACACAGGTCTTTTTCCGTTTCGATTATCAGCAGTCCGTTCTGACGCTGACGATGTCCACGGACTGTCAACGTATCGGCCATCTCCAGGACCCCGAGTGCACTATCGAAGCCATCAACGGCTTGCCCGCCAACGAGCCGACGTGAGGTTGTAAGTTCGTGGATCAGCGATCAGTGAACGGTATCCGCACTGACCACTGATCCTAACACCGATCGCACGGCGACCGCAGCGGGAGGCATTTCGCGCTTCAATCAGCGACGCGAAGCCTTTCGGATGAGGCGAAGAAGTGGAGAGGCGTGTGTCCACGCATCCAGACCTCACCAAGGCGGCATCGCGTCCAGCAGCTCGCGCGTGCGCTGCTCGATGAGACCCTCCATGAGGCGATCTGTATGAATGTAGAGGCGGTTCTCCTTCACGCCGGCGAGAACCATGCGGCCGACATCGTCGGGCGGCGTGCCCGCCTGTAGAATCTGGTCCGCCAGTGCCGCCCGCTCGCGCTCGCGCTGCCGTTCCTCGGGAGTAATGCCCTCGCGCGGAGGTTCCTGCGCCCGCGTGTTCGCGATGATGCTCGTCCGCACCGGCCCCGGGCAGAGCACACTCACGCCGATGCCGAAGGGCGCGAGCTGGTGACGCATCGCTTCGGACAGTCCGACAACGGCGAACTTCGAAGTCGTGTACATTGCGCTGCTGGCGGTGACGGCAAGGCCGGCCCCGGAGGCGGTGTTGACGATGTGGCCGTCGCCGCGCTCGATCATGCGCGGAACGAAGATCTGCATACCGTTGATCACACCGTTGACGTTGATGCCCATCACCCAGTCCCACAGTTCGAAGGTCATTTTGTTCACCGGCGCGCCGCCAGCGACTCCGGCGTTGTTGCAGAGGATCGACACAGGGCCGACGGTTGCTTCGATTTCGTCCGCGATTCGCGTGTAGGTCCGGCGGTCCCGCACGTCCAGGCGCACAGTCTGCACGGCGGTCCGCGATTCGAGCTCGGCGCGCGCCGCCACGAGGGCTTCGTCGTCGAGATCCGCCAGCGCGAGCTTCGCACCAGCGCCGGCGAAGGCTCGGGCCATCCCGAGCCCGATGCCGCGTGCACCGCCGGTGATGAAAACCGTTCGACCTTCGATTCGGTCCATGTCTACCTCCCGCGACGAACGGTGCCAGGAAGCGGCGCATCAAGCCAGAGCGTTCGCAGTGTGTCCCATCAATTTACCCAGGATCGAAGGTGTTCCGGCGTAGGAAATTCAATCCATAGGAAACAGATGCGTGCGTTACACCCAACAGATAGCGAACCCAAAACTCAGCATTCGAGCGTTTCAAATTCTAGCTGGCGGGGGGGAACCAACACGTGATTTGGGCACCGAAGATTGTTCGGTACTTGAAATTGTTAGCGAAAAAATGGAGGCGGGGGGAATCGAACCTTGTAATGGCAGTAGCATCCAGTACCAACAAGCGCATTTTCAACAACTTACGTGGATGCACTCGCTTGGTAGTGCCCGCATGCGCCAGCAGAATAGGCCCCCGGGGCCTATTCTACTCTCCAGTCATACGCCGACCACGGCACACCCATCCATCCGGACTGAACACCACGGGATCAGCTGTGGAGAACGTAAAGGCTGGTGGAGCGTAAAATGGGAATCACCCGCAAGACCCGCGGCGCCCGTGGCGCCAGCCGCCTCGCCGAGGCCAAGCGGCTACAGATGGAGTACCGCAAGCACATCGTCGCCAGAGAGCTGTGCAAGATGACGCCCAAGGGCACGATCGCCAAAGAGCTCGGTGTCTCCCCGGCAACGGTGACGAAGCTCTGCAAGGAACTCGACCGGGAGTGGCGCACGCAACACTCGAAGGACATCCTCACGCATAAGGCGAGGGAGTTGGCGTGTATCGACCACCGCGAAGCCTTCTGCTGGGAACAGCTCTACAAATCGATGGAGATCAGGCGCCAGGACCAGCAGTTCACTGACGCGGAGGGCGAGAGCACGGTGACCACGACGCTCGCCGGCCGCGCCGGGCTCACGGCTAACGGCCAGGCAACGACGATGCAGCTGGAGGTGGCGGATCCCCGCTGGATGGATCAGATCGCGCGGTGCAGCGAGCAACGTTGTCGCCTGTTGGGGCTGTACGAAGCTGTGGAGGTGACACTCACGCCCGAGTACTTCGACAAGTTCACCGTCGAGGAGCTCCAGCGGTTGGCGGCCGGCGAGCCCGTGTATCTCGTGGAGCGGGATTGCGACGAGCGCATCCGGCGCGAACGCATGCGGGAGGCACAGTAACCTGGAGCACCCGAGGACAGGGCTGACGCGCAGAATCGCAGAATCGCACAAGGGGGGGCGATGGTCCTCGCGGAGGATTCACTCCATCGCGTCGATGGCGTGCTGCCCTTCGCCTCCACGAAGGCGGTTGCCGTGAGGCTATTCCCAAAAGGCCAGCCGGCGTCAGGACGAGCTTGCAAATGCCTGTTTCATAAAGTAGCCTGTTTCACCGAATGAGAAGCAAGGCTAAATCTGAAACGTCGGTTCTCCGATCTGTTCTTCGGCCTCTTGCGGAGCGCTTGCCGCGGTCGTGGGCTATTGACCAGTTGCCGCAAACCGCCAGTCGGCCGGCCATCGGTTCCGAAGATGGCAACATGCGCCTTGCAGGTCCAGACGGTACCAGCGTGCGGCTCATTGTCCAAGCCCTGCAGGCATTGGAGCCGCGCAACGTCTCTCGCGTTCTCGCCGTAGCTGGCGAACCTGACGATGCGATTCCCCTGGTCATCGCGCCATACCTGAGCGCCCGCACCCGGGAGCTGCTGAAGGAGCAGCAATGCAACTTTGCTGATGCGACCGGGAACGTCTGGATCAGCATCGCGCGGCCGGCGCTGTTCATCGAGACCACGGGTGCGACGAACGATCCGACGTGGACCAATCGCCCGCTGGGCACGCTCAAGGGCCGCGCGACCGGCAAGGCGATCCGCGCGCTCTGCGATTTCCGGCCACCGTATGGTGTCCGGGAACTTGCCAAGCGTGCAAAGCTCCCTGCACCAACGCTCTCGCGGGTGATCGACTTCCTGGACCGCGAAGCCTTACTGAGGAAAGACGAGCGCGCAGTCGTTCAAGAAATTGATTGGGCCGGGACCATACGGCGGTGGGTTCAGGACTACGCCTTTTCCAAATCGAACCGGGTCGTCACCTTCCTGGAGCCGCGGGGTTTATCAGACCTGCGGCTCAAGCTCTCCAAGGCCAAGTGGGCATACGCGACAACCGGATCACTCGCCGCATCCCTGGTGGCACCGGTCGCCGCACCTCGGCTGGCACAACTCTATGTTCGGGACATCGAGGCAGCCGCGGACGCGCTGGAACTCAAGCGAGCGGACGCCGGCGCCAACGTGATGCTGGCGGAGGCGTTCGACGACGTTGTCTACGACCGTACGTTGCGGCGTGACGGTCTCGTCTGCGCCGCCCTCACACACGTTGCGGCCGATCTGCTCACGAGCCCAGGCCGCGGGCCGGCTGAGGCCGAGGAGTTACTGCAGTGGATGAAAGCAAATGACGCCGCCTGGCGCACCTGATCCCACATATGTGAGAGCCCGGCGCGTGCTGCTCGACGCCCTGGAGGCTCTTGGGGCGCACCGGGAAGCGATCGTCCTCGTTGGCGCACAAGCGATCTATCTGCACACCGGCGAAGGGGATCTTGCCTTGGCGCCGTACACGACTGACGCCGACCTGGCGGTCGCGCCAGCGGCTCTCGAAGACCATCCGCTGATCAACGACCTGCTCGCCGACGCCGGATTCGAACGTGCCGACCAACCCGGCAGCTGGCGCAGCCGCGACCGCGTCGTTGTGGACCTCATGGTCCCGGCTACGCTCGCTGGAGACGGCAGCCGCAGTGCGCGTCTTGGTCCCCATGGCAAGTACGCCGCACGGAAGGCCAAGGGCCTCGAGGCGGCGTTGATTGATCGTGCGAAGCAGAAAATCGGGGCGCTTGATCCCGCCGATGGCCGGACCGTGATCGTGTGGGTGGCTGGCCCCGCGGCGCTGCTGGTCGCGAAGCTGCACAAGATCGCCGAACGTGTTGGCCAGCCGCGCCGGCAGGACGACAAGGACGCGCACGACGTGCTCCGTGTACTACGAGCCATTCCAACCGCAGACCTGGCAGCATCGTTGCGGCGCCTCTTGAGTGATCCGCTGTCATCGAAGGTGACAAGCGAAGCGCTCGATCTACTGCGCCGTCTCTTTGGAACCCCAGACGCCGCCGGGTCGGTCATGGCAGCGCGAGCCACCGAAGGACTCGAGGACCCGGCGACCATCACCGCGTCGTGCGCCGTGCTCGCGTCGGAGCTGGTGGCGAAAATGCAGTGACCATCATGAGGCGGTCGAGTCGACGCTCTCTCAGTGGAGACAGCAAAGGCGCGATGTTCTGAGGGACTCGCTCCATCGCGTCGATGGCATCGGCCAGGCTCTGGCGGTCGGGCTGCACGTAGCGCCAGATGTCCCCATCGGATCGGTGACCCGACGCCTCCTTCGCATATTGCACGCCTCTTGACTCGGCGAGCTTGCGAAGGAACGTGTGTCGCAACACATGCTGCGACACCTGGATGTGTTCGCTGGCGCGCCGGTGGGCATTGGCCTGCGCCGCCATGCGTTGCAGGATCAGGAACAGTTGGTGGCGGGTGAGCCGCTGCCCCGTGCGTGTCGTGAACACCGGTCCCGATTTCTTCGTGTCGGCGGCAAGGAGATCCTCGAGTACCTGCCGCGCGTGCGCTTGGACGGGGACGAACTCCCGCACGCGCCCGCCTTTGGTCAGCACGTTCCTGAAGCCCCGCCCCTTGTACTGCTCCCGGTTCAGGCCGAGCAGTTCTGAGACAGCCCGCCGACGACTCCGCCGCAGCCTGCCGGAACGATAGACTTTGACAAGCGTTAAGTTACAGGCTACGGTCCACCAGTGAAGATACGGAACTTTGCCCACAAGGGCCTCAAGCGGCTCTACGTGGACGGGACGGCGAAGGGTGTGCCGCCCGATACCGTGGACAAACTCCGCAAGATGTTCGCCTACCTCGACAACATGAACGATGCTGAGGAATTGTGGGCGCTCACGGCCTGGAAGCCCCACACGCTCACCGGCGATCGCAAGAGTACGTGGAGCCTGAGCGTCACCCGCAACCAGCGGCTGACGTTCCGTATCGACACCGGAGAACACGAAATTTGCGACGTGGATTTAGAGGACTACCATTAACGGCTACGGAGGAAGCACCATGCCGATGAAGACCCCCCCACACCCCGGCGATTTTATCCGGACGGAGATTATCGAACCCGTAGGCCTGACCGTCACCGCAGCAGCGGCGGCGCTTCAGGTGTCCCGTCCGGCTCTATCCAGCCTGCTCAACGGCAAGGCCGATCTCTCCGGCGACATGGCGCTGCGAATCGAGAAAGCCTTTGGCGTGAAGATGGACACGCTCATGCGGATGCAGT
>CAZTDK010000077.1:0-13770 GCA_964611965.1 uncultured Binatia bacterium (SeqCode)
CGTTGTAGCTGCCAACGCAGTTGTGGTCGCTGGACAGCTGCCCGCTGAAACTCAGGGCGTTGAGGGGCAGAATGAACCCAGAGCTGCCCGATGCATCGAGGTACACCGGAAGCGTCACGTCCACGGCCGTCGTCGAGAAGGCCCCATTTCCCGCCAGCGACAGGGCCGCCGTCGCCGGGGCGACGGACGATCCGAAGGCAATCCCGGATTCGAACATATACCCTTGGGATGGATCGCTGACCGGCGCAGCGCCACCGGTTTGCAGCGTGTGCGCCGCCTGATCGAAATCGAGCAACCAATTGAAGGTGCCGCTCCCGAAAAGGTTGCACGCATTCTCGGAGATCTCGAGCGCGCTCGTCAGGGTCGCGCCCAGAAGCCCGCTCGCGAGCGCGCTGGGCTTGACGAGGGTGAGCTGGGACATCCGCAGTCCGAAGGCGTTCTGTGCGGCATTGTCGGTGAGGCTGATACACGTATGCCCGGCCAGGCAGCTGGACGCAGGCGTGCAATCCCCCGCCGCCAGGGTCAATGCATCGAGGCTGCTGACGCAGCTGTTAACCGCCGCCTCGATGTCGGCGCTGTCGCCGTTACGGAGGCAGCCGCCCTTGGCCTCTGCCTTGGCGATGGCGTCGCTGAACGTCCGCTCGGCCCGGCTCAAGCACAGCGGACTGACCGCAAGCCCCGTCAGCAAGGACTTCCGATAGCACCTGGCCTCGGCGGTGGTCCGGCTCGCCGCCGCTCGGTTCTTCGCAGCCGCACACATTTGCGCTGGCGTCGCCGCAACGCCCAGCTGCGGCAGCAACAGAAGCATCATCAGAGCAGCGCCGAGTGCGCCTTTGGTGTTTGCCATGTTGTTCTTCCTCCTTCGGTCCTCATCGTGTTGGTCTATGCCCGACGGGACGGGAATCGTGGCCTGCGCTGGTTCCATGGTGATTACGGGCGCCAGCGGCTCGAGCGGGTGGCGCCCCATGAAATCGAGCATGTCCGAGAGGCAAACGAACGGCTCGCTGCGGCCCGACATCACATGCTCGATCCGCCCAGAGAGTTGGCGGCGCCCGAGATTACTGTCGGAACGCAGTTGGACGACGAAGATGCCGCTGGTCGTCAGAAGCGGCTCCCCAGTCGTCCGGCTGTTTGGATGGCTCATGGCCCCCAATTAGCCGACTGTGACCAGGGAAATCCTGACGACATTTTGTAAGTTCTTTGTAATCCGGTAAGAAGAGCAGCGGGAGCATCCGCGGCGTGGACGAGAAGGCGCATACAGTTCTGCACTTTCTCGACTGCGCCCTCGATTCGGCCAATGCCCGCTTGTGGCGCGGTAGCGCGGCAGTCGACCTCCGACCCAAGAGTCTTGCCGTTCTGGCCCACCTTGCAGACCGACCTGGACAACTGGTCACCAAGGCCGAGTTGCTGGCGGCGGTCTGGCCCGACACGGCAGTGACGGAATGGGTCCTGACCAGCTGCGTAAAGGAACTCCGCCAAGCGCTCGGCGACGATTCGCGCCAATCGCGTATCATCAAAACCGTCCACCGGCGCGGCTATCGATTCATTGCCGCGGTGCAGCAACATCGGGACACCGAAACGTTCTCGCCCATCACCAAACGCGCGGCTCGCCCGACCCTCGACACCGGCATGGTCGGTCGCGAGGCGGACCTCGAGGAGGTCGACCGGTGGTTGAACGATGCGTTGGAGCAACGCCGGCAGGTCGGCTTCATCGTCGGCGAGCCCGGCATCGGCAAGACGATGTTGATCGACACCTTCCTTGCCTCGCTTGCCGGGCACGAATCGGATTTGATGATCGCCCGAGGCCAGTGCGTCGACCAGCACGGCAGCGGTGAGCCCTACCTCCCGGTACTCGACGCCCTGGGGCGGCTGTGCAACGGTCCCGAGCGCTCCCAACTTGTCGGCCTCCTGCGGCGCCACGCACCGGCCTGGTTGGTTCAACTCCCCGGGCTGATAGAGCCGGACGAAGCGGAGGCGCTCGAACGCCGACTCGGCGCCGGCAGTCGCCAACGCATGTTGCGCGAGATGGCGACGTTCATCGAAGCGCTCACACCACCATTGGTGCTGGTCCTGGAGGATCTGCACTGGAGCGATCGTGCCACCCTCGATCTGCTCTCGACCTTGGCTCAGCGGCGCGACCCGGCGCGGCTGCTGCTCATTGGGACCTATCGTCCGCTGGACGTCGCCGTACGCGATCACCCATTGAAGATGCGCCACCACGAGCTCCGTATTCGCGAGCACTGCCGCGACTTGTGGTTGCAGCCGCTCGGCGAGACCGCCGTGGCTGAGTATTTGCGCGCGCGCTGGGGCAACATCGAAGCGGCGGAAGCACTTGCCCATGTCGTTCACGCGCGCACCGACGGTAACCCGCTTTTTCTCGTCAACGTCGCCAACGCCATGGTTGCCGACGGCGCGATCGTGAAGCAGGGTGACCGGTGGGTATTGCACGTCGCTGTCGCGACCCTCGGCACCGGCGTGCCGCAGGGACTGCGCCAGATGATCGCCGCGCAGAACGAACGTTTGAGCGCAGCGGAGCGCGAGATACTCGCCGCCGGCAGCCTTATCGGGCGAACCTTTTCGGCGGCGTTGGTCGCCGCCGCCCTCGACGCCGAGGTGATCCCCGTCGAAGAACGGCTGGCGCTTCTGGCACAGCGTGGACAAGTCGTGCATGCCGCCGGGGAATGCAAATGGCCGGACGCAACGGTGGCGGGTGCCTACCGGTTCCTGCATTCACTCTACCAGACGGTGTTCCGCGAATCGGTCCCGCCGACAATCCGCCAGCGTCTGCATGGCCGCATCGCCGACCGTCTCGAAGCGGCGTACAGCCCGCGGCACGCCGAGGCTGCCGCTGAATTGGCATTCCACTTCGATGCCGGCAGACAACCGGATCGGGCCGCGCCGTACATCGAAGCCGCGGCCGATCGGGCCCTACGGCTCGGCGCCGGACGCGAAGCGGTCGCTCTGTTGGAGCATGGGATCACGCTGCTCGACGCCCTGCGGTCGACGCCGGAGCGTACGCAGCAGCTGATCCAGTTCTGCATCCGACTGGGCAGGGCGCTGCCGACCGTGCAGGGCTATCTCCAGCCCGAGGTCGAAGCGGCGTACGAACGTGCCCGTGCGTTGAGTGAGCAGACCGACAATCGGGTTGCGCTCATCCAATCGCTGGCCGGTCTGGCCACGGTCTACGTCGGGCGCGCGAAATTCGATCGCGCCGGCCAGGCGGCTGCGGGGGTGACCAAACTCATGGAGATCATGCCCTTCCCCGTATTCGAGTTCGCGAGCCATTTCTTCACCGGGCTGGTGCGCTTCCATACGGGGCCGCTGGCGGAAGCGCGGAGATGCTTCGACGCGGCAATTGCACTGGAGAATATTTCCTTTCCCGCTTTCAGCATCGATCCCCGCGTTGCCGTGCTTGCCTACCTCGGCGTGACGCTGTTGCATCAAGGCTTTCCTGATCAAGCGTGCGCGCGCCTTCGCGAGGCGGCTGAACGCGCGGGAGCCAGCGGACGCCCTTTCGACCGCGCCAACGTCTTGCAAATGGAGCGCATTGTATCGGTGATGCTGCGCGACTATTCGACGCTCGCCCAGATCGCCCAAGCAGCGAGAGCCCTGGGAAACGATCACGACGTGCCGGCGGCGGCCGCCGTCGGCGCAGTGAGTTATGGGCTCTGCATCGTGCATGGCGGCGATCGCGAGCGCGGCCTCGAGATGATGCATACCGGCATCGATGCCTATCGCACGGGTGGACATGTCGTCGCCCTACCTTTCCTCCTTGGGACACTGGCCGGCGCCCTCGAGGAAACCGGAGATCTTGATGCGCCGCTCGTCTCACTCGCCGAAGCACGGGCGCTCGTTGAGTCAACCCGGGAACAACGGGTCGAGGCCGAGCTGCACCGTCTCGAAGGGACCATTCGTCTGCGGCGGGGAGAGATCGACGTAGCCCAGCGTTGCGTCTGCCGCGCCATTGAGCTCGCACGACAACAAGGGGCACGCTGGTGGGAACTCCGCGCCACGACGACGTGGGCGCGCTGGGCACTGCGCAACGGGGAGCCATTGTCGTCTCGGCGCAGCGCTCGCGATGCCCTGACGCGCATTGTCGATTCCTTCAGCGAAGGCCGTGATACCGTCGATCTCCAGGAGGCACACCGCCTACTCGCACAGGCTAAACTGCTTTGAGAGTGGGCTTGGGGGGGCTTGCGGGTTGGGTGATCCAGACCGCCGCATCCCCAGGAAATACGCGGGCCGAAATACAGAATTTAACCCATTTAATACTCGGTGCCGTTAATGGATATAAAGCAAAGTATGGCTCCTGCCCCGTTCAATCGGAAGCGCGCGGTGCTGCACACGATGCCCACCATCCGTTGGTTGCTGGCAAGGCACGGCTTTGAAATGGACGCGTATAGCGACGACACGATCGCCGATGCACTCATCGACACCTGCCCCGCGCCCAGCGACTTTTGGCTGAGATCCGAGCATCTCAACCTGGCGGTGCATCGCCTCAATGGAGCACGCACGCCGGTACCACCCCGCTGAGCTTCCCAGTCACGGCAACAGCTAGGACCTGCGGCCGACGGACCTGCGTCAGCGTCTCTCCTATCTTCTATGTGCCGGCCGCTCCCGTTGGTCGCTGGGGGCTGCCAAGTTTTACTGCTAGGGACTGCACGGCCGGGATCTGTTGCGTCAGACGATACGCCGCGCCGCCAACGGACGCCGAGGCGCCGGTCGCAGGTCTCCTGTATGGCGGATGACGGCTGTGCAACCGCTTGGCGCCGCGGTTCTCCGCCAGTGGGCACTCGGCAAGCGGGGAGCCATTTTGCCTTGCGGGCGCGTCTCTTGCACAACGCATCGAGTCCTCTCTTGAAACATGGTGACAGCAGAACACGGCTCTTTTGTTCGTTCGCAGTGAACGGTGTTCGTTGCAATGTTACGCGCCTGACTACACAGAGACGGAGGTGAAGATGGATCGACGGTGGCCACGAATGCTCGCGGTGGGGTTTGCCATGGCACTAGCGGCGCGATCCACGATGGCACAGGCGGGACCAAGCACCCCCTATCCTGTTCTCTTCGTCACGCAGGTGCCAATCGGCGCCGACTTCAGTGTCTCGGCATCCGCCTTCGCCAATCACCACGGAGACGTGTATGCGGCGCCGCGCGGCGGCGATCTGTGGATCCGCTACACGGACGGCACGCTGAAGAACCTGACGGCAGCCGCCGGCTACGGCAGCACCAACCCGAATGGCTTTCAGGATGCCACGGCAATCGCCGTGCGCGATCCGGCGGTCCACTGGAGCGGTGTCAAAGCCGTATTCAGCATGGTGATCGGATCGCCCAACCAGTACCAGTACACCACATACTACTGGCAGCTGTACGAGATCAGCGGGCTCGGCGCCCAGGAGACGCCGGTGATCACCAAGGTAGCGCATCAACCCGCAAACGCGAACAACATCAATCCGACCTACGGTTCGGACGATCGCATCCTCTTCATTTCGGATCGCCCACGCAATGGGCAGGCCCACCTGTACCCACAACTCGACGAGTACGAGCTGACGTCCACCAACACCGGCGTGTGGAGCCTCGACCCGGCGAGCGGCGACCTGCGGCTCCTCAATCATGCTCCGTCCGGCGATTTTGCCCCGATCGTCGACAGCTATGGGCGCGTCGTGTTCACGCAATGGGACCATCTGCAACGGGATCAGGAAGCCGACGCCGATGCCAACCTCGGCACCGGAGCCAACTGCGATGACGGCGCTCAGTTCGGAACCTTCAACTACACCGACGAATCCGCCGGCTCCGCATACAACCTCAACAATCGTACCGAGGTGTTCCCCGAGCCGCGCCCCTGTCGCGGCGATCTGCTCGCCGGCACGCCGTTCGTCGGACACACGTTCAACCATTTTTTCCCGTGGGCCGTGAATCAGGACGGGACGCAGTCCGAAGTCCTCAATCATCTCGGGCGCCACGAGTTGCACGGCTATATCCCGGCTGCCCGCAATGACGATCCGAATCTCATCGACTATTACGGGCAACTCAGCCGTTTCAATCCCAACTTCATCGAGAACATGTTTCAGATCGATGAGGATCCCACCAGTCCTGGTACCTACTACGGGGTCGACGCGCCCGAGTTCGCCACGCACGCCGCCGGTCAGGTGATCCGCCTCACGGCGCCTCCGGGGCTCGATGCGGACCACATCGCCGTCACCTACATCACGCATCGCGATACCGCCTCGACCACCGCCACCGCGAACCATAGCGGTCACTACCGCGACCCGCTGGTGCTGTCAGACGGCTCGGTGATCGCCGCGCACGATGCGCATACCGGCGCCGATACAGGGAACGGGACACCGGCAAGCTCGAGCTACGCCTTCCGCCTGCAGACGCTAGCGCCGGCATCGAACGGCTACATGGCCGCCAGCCAATACCTGACCGCGGGAGTGAGCAAGACCGTCGTCTACTGGAGCCCCGATGCTTCGGTCACCTACACGGGGCCCCTGTGGGAGCTGCATCCCGTCGAAGTTCGCCCACGCTCCGTACCGCCGGTGACGGCCTTCACGCTACCGGCAATCGAACAGGCGGTCTTCGATGCCGCCAACGTCGATCTGGTCACCTTCCAGAGTTACCTCGACGAGAACAGCTTGGCGTTGCTCGTCGGACGCAACACCACGACGCGCGACGACTTCGATTTGCAGCAGCCGTTCAACCTGCACGTCGCCGGCGGCACGCAGACCATCGGCAAGCCAGGCACAATCTACGACATCTCCTTCCTGCAGCTGTTCCAGGCGGATCAACTCCGCGGCAGCACGGGGGGATATGGCAGCAGCACCCCACGCCCAGGGCGCCGGGTGCTGGCGGAGCCGTTGCACGACGCGAACGCGCTCACCAACAATCCGCCGTCGGCAGGACCACAGGGTAGCGTCGCCGTCGGCGCGGACGGCTCGTGGGCAGCGTTTGTGCCGGCGCAACGCGCCATGACCTGGCAACTGATCGACGCCAGCGGGGCCAGCGTCGTGCGCGAACGCTACTGGGTTACCTTTCAACCCGGCGAGGTGCGCGTCTGCGGTTCGTGTCACGGCGTGAATCAGTTCGATCAGGCCGGACATTCGCCGCCGACCAACTCACCCCAAGCGCTGGCGGATCTGCTCGCCTACTGGAAGCAGGTCGCTGGTGGGTTCGTCCCGCCTACCGCACCCCCAACGCCGACGCCGCAACCAACGCCGACAGCCCCCGCGATCTTAGCCTGCAACAGCGGCATTCCGATCAGCATGCCGCGGTTGGCGGCGTCATCATCCGCGGGACGGTTGGCGCTCAGTGGAACGGCGACACTCCCCACGCCGTGGCAGGGAGTTGATCCCGCGGTCAATGGAGTGCGCATCGTTGTGAGCGGCTTGCTGGATGTCACCGTGCCAGGTGGTAGCGGCTGGATCACACACCCGGCTCAGTGGACGTTTCGCGATCCGACCGGGACATTCGGCGGCATCACACACATGACCGTCCGCAACCTCTCGCGCACACATAACGGCAAGCTGCGGGTTACGGCCACCGCCACCCACCTCGCCCTCGCATTGCCGGCGCCCGACGCGGTGCAGATGTCAGTCACACTGGGCACCACGCACGAGTGCGCTGCGACCCAATGGAACGCCCCGGGTGCCACACACCCACGCTGCACGCGTTACCCGTTACGGCTGGTGTGCGGCTAAAACCAGACCGCAGACTTGGAGACCGCAGACAACAGACGCTGGCATCGCCAGACATTGGGCTCCGATCTGCTGTCTGCCCGTCTGCTGTCTGTGGTCTGTGGTCCTTCTGGCCAGCCTGGTTTTGAGGCCAAATGACCTGTCCCAACATTAGCGCCGCCGCACGGGGACGAACGAGTCAGCTGCGATGAGGACGTACACGGCGGTCGGCGGAGCCGTGGCGTAAACCACGCCACTAAACGTGCCGTCGTTCAGGTCGGTCGCCTCCCACCCGTTGATGAATCCGTCAACCGTATCAAACAGCGTCGGCGCGATCGTCTGGAAGCTCCGGGAGTCTGACCAGCCACCGCCACGCCTGAAAGTGAAATCGTAGTCGACAGCGATGCCCCGAGTTTGCCATGCAAAGTCAAACTGGGAACCGACAAATTGCAGTTGGCCCACGGGCTTGACGCCAAGATGAATCTTAAAGTGCCATGCGTTCTGGCCAACTCGCCGCGGGTGCGCATCCACCCCGGACTGCCATTCCGTTGCGCGGCACGCGGTCGATGCAAGGCAAACCCAGAGCGCAACCGGCATGACGGCTGTCAGCACTTTGATGCCGAGTGCACGGAGGAGCTGCAGCAGGGAATGTTGTCCCGATATATTCCTCATCACGATATTTTCCTTTCGTTCCGGCGGGAAGGTTGAATTTCAAATTCGAGGTGGTTCAGCTCTGGCCTGAACAGCGGGACAAGAAGGCATTCGAACGTACCCGCTTCTTCGGATTGTGTCGCACAAAGATCGATGCGCCGACAATCGACCGAAGGCTGGATTTCTCGCTGGAACCTTTAGGGGAGGGGTCCCGGATCGGCGACTGCCAAGCCGGAGGAGGGGCAGCCAGCGCTGCGGGGCGCGTCCCGGAGAGCGCCCGCGGGCACAGCGCCTACACGGTCACGACACGCTGGTAGATTTTCGGCAGCTCGTGCGGTAGCGCCGCGATGTCTTCGATAACCATGTAGCGCGCGCCATCGCACATCTCGCGCAGGTAATCGTGGCCGGCCTTGTCGACGGTGATGCAGAAGGGGGTAATCCCTGCGGCCTCGACCTCACGTAAGGCCACCGTCGTGTCGCGCAACCCGTAGACGTTGCTGCGCCGATCCTGGCCGTAGTCGAAATCCTGCGGAAAGCCGTCGCTGAGCAGGATGATGTGGCGCGAGCGCGAGGTGATGCCCGCCATCTTCTCCATCGCGTGGCGCAACGCCGTGCCCATGCGCGTGCTGCGCTTGGGTTCGAGCGCCCCGATGCGGCCGCGCACCGCGGACGACAGGGATTCGTTGAAGGCCTTCACCAAGTAGAACTCGACATTCTGCCGCCCGTGGCCGGAGAAGCCGTAGATCGCGTACGCGTCGCCAATTTCCGCCAACGCCTCGGCCATGATGACCAGCGCCTCCTTGGTGACGTCGATGATGCGCCGGCCGGTCGCGGACGGACGGCGGAGAAACGCGGCGTCATCGTCGTCGGCGTCCGGCCCCATGACCGGCTTTTGCAGGGGCTCGTCGGTGGACGCGCTCATGTCGATCAGAAACAACGTCGCCACGTCGCGCTCCTCGCGCGTGCGCGCCACGTACAGTTTCGACGACGGCGCCCGGCGCGCGCGACGATCGACACGCGCATTCACCACGGCGTTCAGATCGAAGTCCTCGCCGTCTTCGAGGCCGCGCACGACGCGGTACATCTCCGGCCGGATGCGTTGGAACTGCCGGCGCACCTCCGGAATGACACTGGCATATTCGGAAAGCGTGCGGTTGAAGAACGCTCCGGAGTCGCCTTCGACCGGCACTTCATGCAACCGGCACCAGCGCTGTCGGTAGTCGCCAATGTGGTAGTCCCACTCGTCGTAGTAGAAGGACGCGCCCTCGCCGCGATGTTCGAGCCAACGGCGCACTGCCGGGCGATCCGCGGTCGTGGCCTCCTTGAGCAATTGCCGCAACTCGTCGAGCTGTTCGGAAGGCAGCTTACCGATCAGATCGGTGATGTAGAGGCCCAAACCCTCGATGTCCTCGCTGTAGCCTTGTTTCATGCGCAGGTCGGCGCCGGCTTCGATGAGCTTCTGCAGCTCCTCGGCGGACAACGGCGAGCTCATGCCATCGATGTCCTCGCTTTCCGGCTGCAGTTGCAGCTGCATGTCGTCCGGGAGTGTCGCCGGCGGTGGTGTGGTGGGTGGCGGTGCCTGGCTCGGGTCGCCCGATACGGTCTCGACCTCATCGTAGATGTACTGATCCAGCAACGCGTCGCCGGTCAGCTTGTCCAGAAACAGGTCGCCCAGCGACCCCTGCGGCCGGCGTTCTCCAGGCTCGGTAAGCTGCTCGACCAGCAGCTGCGCGACCGCGAGCGAGTCATTCGCGGTGGCGCCACGATTCGCCAATGGCGCCACGCAGGGTGCAACCACTGCCGCGATCGAGCGCAACCATACGGGCAGCCCGGTACTGTCGGAGGCCGCGATCAACCACATGAACAGCGCATCCATGAGCCTGGCCTGCGAAGGGAGCTCGGCCATCGGCAGCCGCGCCAGAACATGCCGCGCCAAGCCGCGCTGCTCACGCGCCAGGCCCGGATACGCGCGCGCCAGGTTGGCGGCGACGCGAAAGCCTTCGGCTACCAGGAATAACTCCTCGAGCAGATCCGGATGCTGCGGCGCCCGCAGAAACGCGAGCAGGCCACCGGTGGCGTCGCTGGGCAAGGTGATTCCGTACGTACTGAACTCCCGACGGCCGGCGAGCTGAGCAGCCAGAAAGCGATAGACACGCACGTTGTCCTCGTGCGTCTCGAAAAGATCGATCCGCAACGGCAGGGCGACCTCATTCTCGAGCGGGAACTCCTCCAGCGGCGAGCGCAGGCCGAATGAATCCGCGGAACGGATGGTTGCGGAAAACCCGCTCAGCATCTGTACGTACTTGCGCAAGAGTCCCTGAACATCGCTGAGCACGGCAGCGGTCGATGACGCCTGCAGTATTTTCAGGCTGGTGCGTGACTCAAGTGCGAAATATGCGGTGCCGGCGTCGGCGTTGTCCGCGGCGATCTGTAAACCGCGCCGTACCCATTGCGCGACCGCCGCGGGCGGCGCGTCTTCATACGCCGCCGGCAGCGAACGGAGGAGCGCGAGGCTGCCGCGTGGAAAGGCGCGCGCGACCTCGAGGCCGAGATCAAGCGCCGCAAGGCGCACCCCCCGGGGCAGGTCTTGAATCAGGGCGCCCACCACCGGCACGATATCCGGCAAGCCGGCAGCAACAGCCGGACCGGCAAGCCGGAAGATCTGCAGCAGCTTGTCACGCGCGGCGCTGTGCAGGCGACGCACCGCCGGCGGCAGCTGGAGATAAAACGTCGCGGCGGCGGGTGCCTGCACGCGCGCGATGTTCAATGCCGCGGCGAAGAAGCACTCGCGTTCGGCCGCTTTGAGTGCGGCACAGCCGTCGGGCAGTGCGCTGAAGAACTGCGATTCCTTGAGCACCGGCTGGAGAGCGGCACCGAGATCGGCCCAGACTCCAAACTCGCTGGCTTGCAGGTTGGGCAGAACGTGCGCCGCCGATGCCAGATACGCTTGCGCCAGGAACTCGCCGCGCCATCCAGACGTCCGCTGCAAGCGCGCGCCATGGAGCGCCCACTGCGCCAGCGTCTCGGTGGGCACCTTGGCCACGAGCGGCGCCGTGCTCTCAAAGAACGTCGCCCCCAGTCGGCGCGATACCGCCGCCAGCTCGCGACCAATGCCGCACCACGCGGTGAGCGCGGCACTCCCGGCGCGCGCCACCGCCGCCGGCGGCACCGAGAAGTAGGCCAGTGCCGCGTCGCGATTCGCCGGCTCAACCGTCAGCAGGTCCTGCCCGCGGTTGACCCAGCCGGTAAAGTCGTCGGCACCGACCGCTTGCCAGACCGCGGCCGCGTAACGGTAGAACTGCTGCGCCACCGCCGCCGACGTCGCCGCGAGTTGATCGCCGGCGACGAGAATCTGCTCATGAGCAGCGGCGCCCAGTTGCGTCGCGGCAGTGCGCGCGCGGCGTCCGGCCCGATCCGCGAAGAGATGCGATTCGAACCACAGGGAGCGCGTGGCGTTCACGGGCACGGGTGAGGATGCCCCGAAACCAAGAGAATGGAAAACCGGAAATGGGGAGCCCGGAACGCAGACCCGGCCAATCGAAGAGAACGCTCAGTAAAGAGTTCTCCATTCTTCATTCCCGATTCCCGCTTTTCCATTCTCTGCGCTTCACGCAAAGATTGCCGCCACGAGCGCATCAATGGCACGCTGAGATTCGACGTCATCGGTGAGTGATGTGCTGACCGCGACGCGGCAGGCGCGCCGCGGCGGCACGGTACGCTGAATGAGTTGGCCGGCATAGATCAGCAGGCGTGTGCTGACCCCTTCTTCGAGGCCGTTCGCTTTCAGATGTCGGACTTTCTCGCCCAGCTTGGCCAGCGACAGGGCGGTGTCCATATCGACGCCGCTCTCGTGCGCGATGATTTGCGCCTCCTTGTCGCGCGGTGGATAGTCGAAGTCGATGGTCACGAAACGTTGCCGCGTCGAGTGCTTGAGATCTTTGAGTACGCTTTGGTACCCGGGGTTGTACGAGATGACCAACAGGAAATCTGGATGCGCCTCGATGATCTCACCCTTCTTGTCGATCGGCAGGATGCGGCGATGATCGGTGAGTGGATGAATAAGGACAATGGTGTCCTTGCGCGCCTCGACGATCTCATCGAGATAGGCAATACAGCCGGCCTTCACCGCTTGCGTCAGTGGGCCATCAATCCAGATCGTTTCGTCGCCCTTGATCAGATAGCGGCCGACGAGGTCGCTGCCGGTAAGATCTTCATGGCATGCGACCGTAATCATATTGCCGGGCGGGAGCTCTTGTCCTGGCGCCGCGGCTTCGATTGAGCCGCGAAGCACATAGGCCATGTACTCGACAAAGCGGGTCTTCCCGCAACCGGTTGGTCCTTTGAGCAGGATGGGAAGGCGGCAAGCGTAGGCAGCTGTGAAGATGTCTACCTCGTCGCCAACGGGAAGGTAGTACGGCGTTTCGGCCACGATTTCTCCGGTTGCGTTGTCTGAACGGCGTGTCTCTGCCCGCACGCTGCTGAAAAACCGCTGTTGAGTCAAGGTGAGCCGCCATATGTTCGGTGCGTCGCTTTGGCCCACAGAAATTGGATGCTTTGGTGAATCGTTGCTGACGGCTCAGCGGGCGTTGCACACTGGGCGAGCAAGTGAAACGTGCGGCTCCCGACGGATGTGGACTCTATATCCGGCGAAATGCCTCGAACGCATCGCGCGGCGATTCCGACACCGCCGGATAAGCGGGATGTGAAAACAAGAAGAGCGCGGCTCGCAGACAGGAGCCGCGCTCTTCCAACAGCAGTGTTCGTTCCTTCGCCCTTGATTCTCTACATGAGACGACTGCGACTATTCCGCTTCCGCGTTCCAGGTTTGCGGAACGACATTCTCAACAAAAGCGACGCAGCGGACGCGCACTACGCACGTCCCTCGGGACCGACGTTCAGGTTGACGAGCGCGAAGAATAGCTCGTCCAGTGAGCCGTAGCGGAACCACGCGGGCATCTGTGGGTACAGGTCTCCCGGATCGACACTGAATCCGGAGCTTTCATCACCGTACACCGGGAACACTTCCAAGCCGATCTTCATCAGCTGAGCACTGACTGCCACCTGAGATTGGACCTGGGCTGGTTTCATTTTTACCTGTCTCCTCACCCGCAAAAGAAAGCAGGACGCATGCCAGAGTCGCACAGCCGTGAGAGCGACGCGGGCCACAGGCGTCACGGCGTCAAGACCCTGACTCTTTTGCAAGAGGACGGCACGGAGTGGCACAATTGCGCGAACCCGCGATGCGGAATCGCGGCCCAACCTAAATACAGAGCCGTTTTGATCTCCCCCCGCAGTCATTCCCCAATTTCGAGCGACTTATTCCCCTTTTGCCGTGATGGGCGCGTCCGCACCTTTCACGACTCTGCGGAACGTCGGCGTCGGTTACGCGGTGAATCGAAGTGGGATCGGAGACACGCGAGAGAGAAAGGAGAGAAGCCAGGTTTGCGGG
>CAZTDK010000078.1:0-13719 GCA_964611965.1 uncultured Binatia bacterium (SeqCode)
TCATTATGAAGCGCCGCCTCAAAGCCGGAATTTTTCTGTCACATCAGGGCTAACTTGAGTCCCCGACTTGCCTGCCGAGGAGCGCTTCGTCCGTTTTCCTTGGGATCGAAGCTTAACGGAGCGGGTCTTTCCGGCACCATTGCTCTTCCGCTGTTTCGCGTCGGCGGGCCAGAGGGACAGGATGGCGTCGAGGACCTCCTCGGCCGCCGCCAGACCACCCAAATGACTTTCGCCGGGACGCACGTGCAAGATCGCGTCGCGGATGAGGCGTGCCTGATGCTGGCCGTGTGCGAGCGGAACGAGGTGGTCGGCATCGCCGTGCCAAAAGCGGATCGGCACCTGGATGTCGCGCAACCGAAACCCCCAGGGACGAGAGAAGAGCAGCACGTCATAGATCGGCGCGCGCAGGCCCCAGCGGCTGCCGTGGAGCAGGTCGTCGATGAACATCGCCTTCATCTCCGGCCGCTCGAAAACCGCCTGATCGCCGACCGGTGAAAAATGCACGAACAAATTGAACCCTGGGGAAGCGACCGGTCGCAAGGCCCAGATCAGCAGCGTCAGCATGACCCCAAGGGGTTCGTGCAAGTGGGCAAAGAGCGGCTCGAAGCGGGTCGCGAACGCCACTAGCCCACCTTCCGCTGCATCGGGTCCCTGGGTTGGAGCAACACCGCCAAGGATCGCGGCAGCCACCACACGCTTCGGGAAGGCGTGCGCGCAGGCAAGCACATACGGCCCGCCGCCTGACAAACCGATCAAGCCGAAGCGGCCGATGCCCAGGCGATCGGCCACCTTGCCGATGTCGGCGGCCCAGTCCTGGAGCGAGGGATATAAGTGTGGCGTGGAATCGCCGACGCCTGGCCGATCGATGCCAATCAGTCGCACGCCAAGTTCCTCCGCGGCCAGCCGCGCTTCCGGCGGAATCTGGCGGCGGGCGCCGGGTGTGCCGTGGAACCAAAACACGGCCTTGCCATTTGGAGGGCCAAACTCTGCGAATCCCAGGGTCCGTCTATCTGGAAGCAGGACGGTCCCTTCCAGCCGCGGGGGTCGTGGTGTCATGGGGCGACACTACTGCACGCGAACGCGCGCGAGCACAAGTGCATGCGCGCTCGATTCCGAGACTTGTCGTGTTGATGGTGTCGGAGAATGGAACCACGCAGGGCACGAAGCTCACGAAGGAAGATGGAGGAGATGATCCTGACTCGATCCTTCGTGGTCTTCGTACTTACTAACCTGGAAAATCTTGGCACGACGCGACGAAACTTATGCAGCCGGCCCGAGCAGATCGTTCAGATTTGCTTGACGCGCAGCTATCCGAGTGCCTCGTCTCCAGAAACCGCCAGGCGGCCGCCCACAGGTTCAAGGGCGGTTACAACAGAATTAAATTTTCTTGACATTGCGACGGCGCTCCGCGCATAAGGGAGCAGATTTGTGAGTGACGCGAGCGGGGATCGCAACCACAAACGAGTCTGCATGCACGACAACACTTCGCTCAGGAGGGGAGTTCCTATGCGCCGTCTGGTCATTCTAATGTTGGGCCTCGTGGTACTCTGTCGGCCGTCAGCCTCGTTTGCAACCTGCGGGACCTGCAAGGCGGAGCGCATTACGACGACCAATGCGGGCACGCGACTGTTCGCCGGCACCGATGCGGCTGGCGGCATCGACGACTGGTATTTGTCCAATGGGGTGGTGCAGGCGATCATCGACGACATCGGAACCGTCCCTACGAGTGTCACCGGCGTCAACGTCAATAAGACTTCCTCGAACGCCGTCGAGACCGGTGGAACGCTCGTCGATCTGGGGCTCAACGGTAAAAACAATGATCAACTGCCGCAGTACTTCAACACCGGCGGACTGAGCCTCGCCAACGTCTTTCTCTTCCATCAGGGCGACGAAACCTTCTGGGGTCTGCCCTCCGGGAACAACCCCTGCACCTCCGTTGGTGCGGCGAATGCCAATTGCCCAGCCGACAAACAGTGCGCGAAGGGCAAGACCTCATGCACGGCCGACGCGGACTGTGGCGCCATTCCAGGCGACACCTGCGCGGACGACTGCGCTGCCATCACGGTGTATGGCATCATGCTGGGAACGTGTAAAAGCGCCGGTGACTTCTGCTCGACGCGGAGCGCACCAACGATGCACGTGCGTACAACATACAACGCGTGCAAGAGCCACAAGGCGCTGACCATCCGCACGGAACTGATGAACAACTCGGGCAGCACCCAAACGCTGCCCATCTTCGACGTGCTCCTGTGGGGAGGTCGTGGGCTGGTTCCGTTCACCCCCGATAAAGGACGCGGCTTCAACCATCCTGGTCTCGATCTGAGCAGCACGAGCGCGATTTTCGCCGCCATCAGCCACGGGCCCTATTTCGCCGCTCCGGGAAATGACGCGCCCGCGGACGGCATCATGTCGCACGGCAAGCCATCGGGGGCGGTGTCGTATGGGCTACAGTCCATTTCCACGGTCAAAGACTCGAACGGCAAAGATCCCGGCGGCACATTGACCACGCTCAACCTCGCTGCCACCACCAGCCTGCACGCCTCATTGCTGTCCGCGGCTTCGAACGGAATACCCGGCCCCTCGATCCCGAACGGCGCCTCGGAGATCTATACTCGCCGCCTCGTCGTCGCCAATCGCAACGACGCGGCCGCGGTCATCGGCGACAAGGCCAATACCGACAGCATTCTGCTGAACGGCCCGCTGTCAGGTGTCCTGGGCACCGTCTCGGGAAGCTTTGCGCCGGCATCAACGGCAGAGGGTACCGTCACCTTTGTCCGTACCGGCGGACCGGATCTTGCCGCAGTCAACGCTGCGTATGCCTCCCTCAACAGTGCGCCGGTCTCCGAGGTTCGCTGCAAAGGCACCTTCAAGAACGTCCTGCTGCCTGAAGGCACGTACACCCTGCGGGCCATCTTCCCCGGTAGAGATGAAGTCATCAAAACGGGGATTACGGTCGCGGTCGGGGCCAACACCGCCATTACGCCGGCCATCGCGCTGCCGAAGACCGGCAAGATCAAGGTGGAGGTGCACGATGCGGATACCACTATCGGCGTTCCCTCCAAGGTATCGCTCAGTCCTTCGCCGCTGATGCGGCGCGAGTTTACCGCCTATTCCTATAGCCTCGACCTGCGCTGCTCAAACAGCGTCGCCACCTCGTGTGCCATCGTTCCTTGCGGCGGCGGCATGGGCACCTGCGGCGCGGCAGGCATGTGCTCCAACAACTTCAGCACCCCCTGCTTCACGGATGTCCAGTGTGGTGCCGGAAACACCTGCTTCCGTCAATGTTCCAACGTCGAGCCGATACCGTGCGGTGCCGGCTGTACCGGTGCCTTCAGCTGCGCCAGCGATGGTTTTTGCCGCAAGCACGCGTGCAACGCTGACACGGATTGCGACGAGAGCGGCCTCTGCGTCGCCGACACCGCCAGTATCCTGCCGGAGAGCTACCCTGGCGGCCAAGCGCAGGGCGCGGTCATCTATACCGACAAGAAGGGCAAAGCTATCGTTGAAGTCAAACCCGGCACCTATTCCGCCACCATCTCTCGCGGCCTCGAATATACCATCGACAAGGTGACCCCGGTGACCATCACCGCGGGAGCAACCACGGACCTGGGCATTCAGACGATCAAGCGCGTCGTCGACACGTCCAACTTCCTCTCCGCCGATTTCCACATTCATTCCGGCCGCAGCCTCGATTCATCGGCGCCCCTGGAGGCACGTGTGCGCAGCTTCGCCGGTGAAGGCCTCGAAGTCATGGTATCGACGGACCACGACACCAACACCGATTACTCGCCGGTGATCAAGAAGCTAGGCATGAACCCGTTCATCACCTCCGTCGTCGGCACCGAGGTGACCACCTCAGTCCCTGAGCCGCCCTATCTCTCCAACGGGTGGGGCCACATCAACTCGTGGCCGTCCGTCTACAATCCCACGGCGCGGCGCGGCGGGTCGGTCGAAGACGAAAGCGTCAGCGCCAACGAAATCTACGATCGCTTGCGAGCCCAAAGCGACACGCAATGCGTTGGCGGCAAGAAAAACACCCTGCCCTGCAGCGTCAGCGGCGATTGCCCCGGCGGCGCTTGCGTCAACGTCGGCGAGCAAGTGGTGCAGATGAACCATCCACGCGCCGGCGTCTCCGGGGTCGTCAACATCGGCCTCTTTGACAATATCGGGTTCGACCCGTCGAAGAGCATCGACAATTGCCAGAAGTATCCCGTGGTGTGCGCCAGTTCCGCGTGCAATGGCGGCACCAACGACGGCTTCACCTGCACGACCGACGCACAGTGCACCGGCGGCGGCAAGTGCAGCTGCGGCGGCGGATCCATTCCTGGCGCCACCAATGGCTGCAACGACATCCTGAACGACCTCAACGTCGTCCCGCAGGGAACGCTGTGCACCGCGGCAGGGTGCGGCAGCGGCTTCGAGGATCCGAACGGCACGCGCAACATTGATTTCGACATGATGGAGATCGACAACTCGGGCACGGCTGGAAGCTACAACGACCTCCGGATGGTGCGTCGTGACTGGATGAGTATTCTCAACCAGGGCATCCAGGTCGGGAAAGCCACGAATCGCCATCAGCTGTGGGGAACCGGCGTCTCGGACTCGCATCGCATCGTCCAGGAGATCCCCGCCTACTCACGCACATACGTCGAAGCAGGAGAGTTTCCGGTGTCACCGGCGCTGCTCAACATCAACAGCTTCGACCAGGAAGTCCTGGGTGGACATATGACGGTGACCACCGGCCCGTACATTACCCTCACCGCAGACAATGGCGGCGCGCCAGTCGACATCGGTGACACGCTCACCGGCCCTGCCAACGTGAACCTGCACATCGAGGTGCAAGCGGCACCGTGGATTCCCGTGGATGAAGTGCGCATCGTCAAGAACGGCTGCGTGCTGGCCTGCTTCAACAACTCGACCGTGCCGGCAGTCAGTGCGAATCCGGTCAACCCGTACGAGCAGGTCGCGACCAACGTCACGCGCTTCAGCGCCACGGTCCCGGACACGGTCACCGAGGACAGCTACTACATCGTCGAGGCCAGCCCGAATCTCCCGACGCCACCCAATCAGCCGTCGGTCGATCCGATTGTGGACTCTGTCGCGAGCGGCATTTTCACCTATGGGTTCACCAACCCGATTTTCGTCGACTTCGACAGCTCAGGTGCATACGACGGGATCACGCTGTCGCCCGGCAGCGGCGAGCCCACGTGTCCAGCCCTTCCGCCGGCGTGCTCGGGAGGAGCGATCACGCAAGCCGCGGCACCCGCAATCACGATGTTCGCGAAAGCAGCGTCACCCGCGGCGCAGCCGAAGGGCCTCCTGGCGCGGCTCTTCGGTGGGTTCGCGCAGCCGGCGGCGGCGGACGCCGACGCCCCCGTTGCCACCAGTGATGAGCGCGCGCAAAAACGAGAGCAGGAGTTGCGCAAGCCGTCGCAGGATCACGTTCCCTGGAGGCTGATCGAGTTTCCAACCCCGCGCCCGGATCAAATCACACCGACCGCTGACGCGCCCGCACCGCAGTGAATCTCCAGCCCGCCCCGCACCGCGCTCGCGCGGTGCGGGGCATCGTCGTGGCAACACTCATTCTTGCCACCGCCGCCACGGCACACGCTCATTGGCTGTCGCCTGAAGAAATCATCAACGGCTTGGCGAACAACCCGCGCGTCCACGACACTGTCGGTGTGACCGAGGTCTACCGCGACAAGCACCTGCCCCGCTTGTTGATCATCAAGGTCCGCCGCGCCCAGTGGGAGACGTTGCCGGCACCGTCGCGTCTCAAGCTCGCCGAGGAATGGTTCGGAACCTGGCGGCACAACGTCCCGCAAGGCATTGTCGCCATCCTGGACGCCGCCACCGACCACAGCCTGATCGCCTACGACGGCACCGGGCATGCGACGCTCAAAGACCCTCCGACCGCGGCGCCAGCGGCCGCGGCAACGCCGACTCCCTGATCGAGCCGCGGAGCCGCGCTAACGGGACAGCGCCGCCGCAAGAGCGTAGTGGGTGCCGCGCGACGCGCGCGGCACCGTTCAGCAACCATCAGATCCGTCCCCGGACCGGCATGCCCGGCCGTGGTTCGCCGTCCATATACGACGCGCGTCGTAAAGATGACAGATTCATTCTTCACTATATTCCTTGACAAGCTACCTGTCCTCATTTTATATGCCGGCCATCCGGGAGGGGTGGTGCACATGGGGATCCTGCGGCTCTACGTTGCGACCGCGCTCGGCGTGCTGGGAGCCAGCGCTACCGTCGTCTGCGCACAAACCGACACGCCGAAGCGCGAGGTATCGCTCGAACCGCTGGTGGTCACCGCGACGCGCACCACCCTGAGCCCCGAGGATCCGGCGAGTACCATCCTCCTCGACGAGCACACCGTGCGCACGTCGGCGGACATTGCCATTGATGACATCTTGAAGACGATTCCAGGATTCAGCCTCTTTCGCCGGTCGAGCAGTATCGTGACGCCTCCAGACCTGGACACCGAAGCCCAGGGCGTCACGCTGCGCAACGTCGGGCCGGCGGGTGCCAGCCGCGCCTTGGTCATGGTGGACGGCGTCCCGCTGCTCAGCGGCTTCGACGGACAGCCGTTTTGGGGGAAGGTCCCGAAGGAAAGTATTGATCACGTCGAGGTCGTGCGCGGCAGCGGCGCCAACTTGTGGGGCAACTACGCCATGGCGGGCGTGATCAACATCATCACCCGCAAGCCGACGGATACGGGCGCCCAACTGAAAGCCAGCTACGGCACCGATGGCCTGACCGACGATTATCTCGAAGTGACTGGTCACCGCGATCGGACGACGATCAATCTCGCCGGCAATTTCTTCAACCTCGATGGCTTCAAAGTCGTGCAGAGCTCGCAGCGCGGTCCGATCGACGGCAATGCCAGCTCGCGCGACGAGGTGTTCAACGGACGGGTGGGCTACCAACTCACGGACAATGCCGCCGTCTCGCTCCACGGGCAGTACTTCAACGACGCGTACAATTACGGCACCAACCTGCGAACCGCCAGTACCGATGCCGGGTTGATCGATCTCGGCGGCACGCTGCATACCGATGACGGCAGCGATTGGCAGGGCATGCTGTTCTCGAACATGCAGACCTACGACATTCAGTTCTCGGAAGACACCACGCCAGAGGGTGATCCCCGCCGCAGCAGCGAGGGACGCTCGCTCAAGCAGACAGTACCGTACACGGATCTCGGCGCCTCGCTGGTGTGGTCGCGGCGCCTGTTTGCGCCCCTCGTTACCGGCGCCGGCACCGACATCCATTGGATCGATGGGCAGAGCCGCGACGCCCTCTTCGATCCCGACAGCGATCTGCAGATCGGTCAGGAGCGCAGCGACGGCAAGCAGTTCTTCTGGGGTTTATTTGTCCATGGAATCTACACGCCGACGCCGCAATGGGAGATCGCCCTGGGCGGACGCGTCGACTTGTGGACCAATTACGACGGCACCCAAAACGGCGCCGTGACCCACCCCGACACCGGCCAGACTCAAGTGACCAACCTCGGCTTCGGAGCTGAGACGCGCGCCGCCTTCAATCCACGCGGTGACGTGCTGTTCAAGGCAACCGATTGGCTCCACGTGCGTGCCGCCGGCTATCGCGCCTTCCGCGCCCCGACCTTGGCGGAGCTGTACCGCAGAAGCCAGGTGGAATCCTTGGTCCTGTTGCCGAATCCGAACCTGTCTCCGGAGCGTCTCAACGGCGCGGAGATCGGCGTCGACCTGCCGATCTTGGACAACCTCGAGATCAGTGCCACCGGGTTCTGGAACGAAGTCGACAATCCGATCGTCAGCGTCGATGTCGATGAAAGCAACTGCGGCGAGATGGATTCACACACCCCATCGATGCGCCAGGGTGAAGAAGAAGACGCCGGGTGTCGCCAGAAACGCAACGAGGGGCTGGCGCGCACCTACGGGGCGGAAGTCGACGCGCTCTACGAAGTGGTGCCGGACCTCTTCTTGTCCGGCGACTTCCTGTTCGCCGACGGGACGCTGGTGCATACCGCACCGCAGGACAAGGATCTCGAAGGCACGCAACTGGCGCAGATTCCACCCTATACGGCGACGGTGGCCGTCGAATACCGAAACCCGCGCATCATCACCGCACGCCTCGAAGGCCGCTTCGTCGACGAGCAGTTCGAAGATCAGGAACACCAGGACAAACAAGGCAGCTATTTCATCCTCAACGCAACCTTGGAGCGCGACCTGCCCATCGCGAACGCGCAGATCTTCCTGGCCGGCGAGAATCTGACCGACCGTGAGTACATCGTCGATCACGGCGGCGGTGTTGGACAGATCGGCACGCCCGTGCTCATACACGGCGGCCTCCGCATGCGCTTCTAAGGCCTGCGGCCGGCGTCTTTCTACGCGACCGCTCCCCGTTGGGTCGCTATGGGTGCCGTCGCACAGACCTGAGTTCGAGAGCAATACCTTTGCATCGGCAAGCGGCCCGGATCGCGTCGGACTTGGTCTCGCAGCCACCCAACGGCGAGCGGACCATAGAAGAGACGCCGGCCGCAGGCCCTGCCATTCCGCGGCGATTTCTTGTACACACGTCGGATGCAAGAAGCGTCCGCGCCGGCGAAGCGCCGGCTCCAAGGGGTGTTGAACGCGGCGTTGCTGACCGGCGCCGTCCTCGCGACCATTGCGGCGGTCGCGGTGATCATTGGCTTGTTCTGGTGGATCTCGTTCATGCCGTCCGCTTCAGTCTCCAAGCCGCTCGCGGCGTCCGCTCAAAAGCCGCAGCGACCCGGCGCCGCCGGCGAACCAGCCGGCGAGGCTGCCGCTCCACCGAGCGGTGCGGTCGCACCGCCCGCAGCTGGCGCACCAGCAAACCGCCTGGGCACACCGCCGGGCCGTATCGGAGCACCGCCAAAGCGCGCGGGCGCGCCGCCCGCAGCCGAAGCCCCGGCTTCGGCTGCGCCGCCCCCGGCTGCCGAAGCAGCCCCACCCGCGGCCGCGGCTGCACCTCCCGCAGGGATACCGGCACCCCGAATCCAGCCAGGGCACCGGCAGCCGCGCACCGCGCCGCCGGCAGGGCAAGCGCGGGATGCCGGAGTGCCTCAAGGAGACGAGCAGTAGGCACACACGGACGCAGCCGTTCCGGGCTGGCAACGCCGCCGATCACCCCGGTTCACGCGGGAGATGCCGGCGATAGATCAGCAGCGGGTCCGGCCCTGCGGCGGGTACGCGTGCCGTGATCTCGTAGTTGTCATAAAAGGCGGGAAGCCGAGTGAATTGTCCCATGGCCAGCGGCCCCGAATAACCGATGTAGAAGTCGGGCCGGAAATACTCGATCGACTTTTCGACACCGAGTCGCAGCACCTCCGGGCTGACAAGCCCGACGTAATCCACGATGGCGGCCCTGGCATAGTAGCCGATCGCGCCAATCTCGAGCGCAGCGATGCGCGTCGACTGCTTCTGCGCAATCGGCCCGAGCATCTCGACAGCAGATCGATAGGCAAGGACTCGCGGCGTCGGCGCGAACGAGCCAATCGCCCGCACCGCCTGACAGGCAGCCACGCCAAGCAGGACTATAGCCACGATAGCAGAGAAGCCCCTTTCCCCGAGCCTGCCGGGAAGACTACGCAACATCGCAGCTCCCCCAGCGACAAAGGCCAGCAACAACACCGGAAGCGGCGGCCCCAGATACCACGGAAACATCGCCGGCGACATGACACAATACGCGGCAATGTACGCCGTCGCGAAGAGCAGCAACCGCGACATCTGAGCATTCCGGCGAAACAGCGCAATGGCACCACCGCACACCAACACCGCGCTCATCAATCCAAGCACTACGACTGCCAGGCGGCGGGTGCCGACGTCCCCACCCAACGGCAAGGCTCGCGCAATCAGGGTTCCAAACGGCTGCGCCGTCAGCGACCCGAGCGGGATTTTTGGCGCTGCACTCGGCAGACTGAGCAAGAGGTACCAAAAGTTCTCGAGCACGACTCCGCGGGGTATGGACACGTGATAGTTCCACTTCGCGAGCAACGACTGCGGGACGGGACTGCCGAAGTACCACGTCGCAAACGCCACCCAGGGGAGGACTGCCGCGGCGATCAACGCCGCGCCGCGCCGTGCGGCGGGTCGGTTCCGACGTGCGGCATCCACCAGATAGATTGCCGCGGTCAAGATCCCTTCCGGGCGCAGGAGAACGGCCGCCGCCGCCGCGCAGCTGCGCCAGTCACTACTTGGAGAATCAGTCGGGGAGAGACAACACAGCGTTGCCAGCACGAACAGCGGCGTTTCCATGCAACCGACGACCGGAAAGAGCGCGAGCGGCGCCCACGTGTAGAGGCTCGCCGTCACAATGCCGAGCACCGGACGCCGGCACCGCCGCCCAATGACCATCAGCATCGCGGCGACGGCCAGGTGCGCGACCATCGCGAACACGTATGCCAACCACACCAGATCAACCGACGTCAGGCGATGCGCGACCGCGAGCAATAGCGTGAACAATGGGGTCGTCGTACCCAGCACGCGTTCCCCCAGATTGAAGACAAAGCCATCGCCCGCAGCCACCGAGCGCGCGTAGCGCAACGTGATGAACGCGTCGTCGAGCGGTTGTGGGGCGCCGATCACCCAGATCAGCGCCAGCGCTGCCGCCGCGAACGCCAGCGAAGCAAGGCCTCGAACCCCAGGACCTGCGGTCGGCGTCTTTTCTATGGACCGCTCCCGTTGGTCGCTGGAGACTTCCAAGTCCGACAGGCTGCTAGTGTCCCGAGTCATAAGCTTAATAAAGAACTCCACAAAATGAACTGTCGTCATTCCCGCGAAAGCGGCAATCCATGACCGCGCGCCCGGCGCCGCTCCATTGGGATGCTCGCTTTGCGATCACGATATTCAGCGAATTTACGACTCGGGACTCCGGCAACTTGTCTGACTTGGCAGTCTCCAGCGACCAACGGGAGCGGGCCATAACAGAGACGCCGGCCGCAGGCCCGCCGGCCGCAGGCCCTACACGCGCGCGTCGGGATCGAACAGTTTCTTGTACTCGTCGACGGCGAAGCGGTCGGTCATGCCGGCAATGTAGTCGGCGATCACGCGTGCCACGGCTTCGCCACCTTTCCAGCGCGCCGCGATGTGCGGTGGCAGCTGCGCCGGCTCGGCCATGTACGCGTTGAAGAGATCTGCCATGATCGTCTGCGCTTTGACCCCCATGCGGACGACACGATAGTGCCGGTAGAGATTCTCCATGAGAAAGGCCTTCAGCTCGAGTCGCTTGGCTTCCAAGGCAGCGCTGAAGGTGGCGATCGGCTGGCCGTGCGCCCGCACGGCTTCGACGTCGTCGAGCCGGTGCTCGTGCAGGCGGCGCCCGATGGTGTCGATGAGGTCGGTGACGAACGTGTTGATCAAGCCGCGCTGCACTTGATAGCGCCAGATGCGGAAGCCGGCGTTCGGGAACTGCGCCTTGATCGGCCCAAACGTCTCGCGCCACAGCGTCACGTCGCGCAGCTGTTCCGGCGTGAGCAATCCCGACTTCAACCCGTCGTCGATGTCGTGGCTGTTGTAGGCGATCTCGTCGGCATAGTCGACGATCTGTGCTTCCAGGCACGGAGCTTTGCCGGGCTCGAAGTCACACGCCAGCGGCTTGTCGTATGGCAGCGAGTGTTTGACGATGCCCTCACGCACCTCCCAGGTGAGGTTGAGCCCCTTGAACGTCGGGTAGCGCTCCTCGAGCACGTCGACGATGCGCAGGCTTTGCGCGTTGTGCTCAAAGCCGCCGTGTGCGGCCATGAGCTCGTGCAGCACGCGTTCACCGGCGTGCCCAAACGGCGTGTGCCCGAGGTCATGCGCCAGCGCCACCGTCTCGGCCAGATCCTGATTCACCCGCACCGCCTGCGCCACGGTGCGCGCGATCTGCGCCGCTTCCATCGTGTGCGTCAGCCTGGTGCGGTAGTAGTCGCCCTCGTGATTGACGAACACCTGCGTCTTGTACTCGAGGCGGCGAAATGCCGTCGAATGGATGATACGATCGCGGTCGCGCTGGAACGCCAGGCGAAAGGCGTGCTCGGGCTCCGCATGCACGCGCCCGCGGCTATTGCGGCTGCGCATGCCGTAGGGCGCAAGGGCGTGATCTTCGAGCGCTTCGAAAGCGTGGCGATCCATGGCGGGAACTATATTCGCGGCATCCCAGCGGGCGCAAGATACGCCGCGCAGGGTTGGCCCAGCCCACCAGCTCGACGACTGACTTCCAGAATTGGGCCTTGCTTGCTCGCGAGGGCACGTCGGAGCCGTAGCAAGCCGCGATTGCTCAGGTGGCCTTCAACTCATCCGCCAGCCGCGCCGCAACGCGTGTCGCCAATGCCATGATGGTGATCTGCGGATTCACCTTACACGACGACGGGAAGAGGCTGGCGTCGGCGACGCTGAGGTTGCGCGTCCCGTGATGCGCGCCGTAGGCGTCGGTGACGCTGCGCGCCGGGTCGTTGCCCATGCGACACGTGCCCTGCGGATGAAAGGCCATCATCTCGAGGTCGGTCGGCTTGCGCGGTCCGTCGAGCAGCGCGCGCGCCGCGTCGGGGTCGCGCAGCACGGGCCGCTGCGCGACCCCTGAAAATACCACACGCGCACCGCCGGCGAAGAAGATTTGCGCCGTCAGGCTGATGGCGCGGGTCAGCTTGCGCACATCTTCAGGAAGCATGTGATAGGTCACCAGCGGCCAGCCGCCTCCGCGGGCGCGCACGCGCCCTTCCGACACGTCGGAGATGAGCGCCCCGAACGATGCCAGATGGGGATACTGGCGCATCAGCTCCTGATGCGCCGCGCCGATGCCGGGCAGGACCGGCGCCTCCATGCTGGGCGGCACGAATTGCCCTTGGATGAAGATACCCTCGCGCGTGAACTCGTGCACGTTGTACGCCTGCGGCACTTCCTCCCAACCGCGCACCTCCTCGTCGAACAACGCGCCGACGCGGGTTGCCGGGTGGATGTGCAGGTTGCGCCCGCGCCAGCCCGAGGCATCCGGAATTCCACTCCGCTCCAGCAGCGCCGGTGTCAGCAGCGCACCCGCGGCGACAACCACGTGGTCGGCGAGCACGCGCACCTGCCGCCCGTTGTTGCGGTCGTTGGCGTCGAGGCAACTGGCGAGCACGCCGAAGGCCGCACCGTCGGCGACCAGAATACGCTCCACCCGACAGCGCGTGTACAAGCTCGCCCCCGCGGCCAGCGCCTTGGGAACATAGCTGACGTGCATCGCTTGTTTGGCATCTTGGGGACAGCCGAAGGCACAGACGCCCGTGCCCATACAGCCCCTTTCGTTGCGCGGAATGCGCGCCCCTGCGAATCCCAGCGCCTGGGCACCGCGCTCGAAGACGCGGCTGTTGTTGCCGTAGATCGAGTCGGCAACGGGCTGCACATGGAGCTCATGCTCCACACGCTCGAAGTAGGGTCGCAGATGCGGCTCATCGGTTTCGGCCACACCGTGTTCGCGTTGCCACGCGTCGAGCACGTAGTCCGGCGCGCGGTAGCAGGTGCCCGAGTTGATGGTCGTCGTGCCCCCGACGCACTTGCCCAACGGAATCGGAATCGTCAGTCCGCCCACGGTGCCGGTGAGGCCGCGATTGCGGTACAAGAGATCGAGCATCTCGCGCGGCCGACCGGTGAAATCTTTGCCGCGATAATATGCGCCCTCCTCGAGCAGGCACACCTCGACGCCGGCCTCCGCAAGCTCCTTGGCAACAACGGCGCCTCCGGCACCGGAGCCGATCAC
>CAZTDK010000079.1:0-13637 GCA_964611965.1 uncultured Binatia bacterium (SeqCode)
GGCGAGCGTGCTCTCCCTCCCGTTCACTGCAGCGCTGTGTCTCGGACTTTCGCCGCAGATAGCTTCCGGTCCCTGGTCCATGCCGCGCGTATCCGAGACACCGCGGTTCATGCTCCCCGCTCAGGACGCGCCCGGGCGCGCCCTGACCGCGCTGGGGTTCACGCCCGCCGCCGTTCACAGTGAGCAGCCGTCCGCTCCCGCGCAACCGGTAAAGGGGCGGTTCTTGATCGCCAGCCGGGCGCTGCTCGATCCCAACTTTGCCGAGACGGTCATCTTGGTGCTGAACACCGATGCGGGTGGAACCATCGGCGTGGTCATCAACCATCCGACAAAGATGCGATTGGCCGAGGTATTGCCGGACGAAAAGGCTTTGCATGATCGCCCGGACCGCGTCTTCCTAGGTGGCCCGGTCGGCACCAACGTGATGCTGTTGCTCGTGCATGCGCACAGCGCGCCGGCGAAGGCAGAGAAGATTCTCGACGATGTCTACGCCACCGGCAATATGAGCACCTTGCGCGACGCCTTCGCCCGCAAGGGAAGGACGGACCGTCGCCTGCGCGCCTACGCAGGCTACGCCGGCTGGGGCCCGGGACAACTCGAGCGCGAAATTGCGCGTGGGGACTGGCTGCTGGGTTCAGGGGACGCCGCAACCATTTTCGAGCTACGCCCGGCGGACATCTGGCCGAAGCTGATCGAACGGTTTTCGGGGGCGTGGACGAAGAATCGCGCGATCCCTGGTTCCTGGTTGCTGATGTCTGGGATATGAACAGCCACCGAGAGACCCCAGGCTGCGAGATGGTCGGATGATGTCATTTATCGAAAGTTTCGTTGTGGGCCTTGCGGGCTGGACGTTGCTGGAGTACGCGATCCATTTCTGGCTCGGCCACCTTCCCAAAGGACGGATACTGATCTCAGCGGAGCACCTGAAACACCACGGCAACATCCTCTATTTCACGCCGGTCAGGCTGAAGATCCGGGGGGCGGTTCCGGTGCTTGCTGGGTTGCTGCTCATTGTTGGCGGCACCCTCGGTGTTTCCGCGGGATTGGGATGTGTTGCAGCTGTGGCTCTGGGTTGGACGACTTACGAGTGGCTGCACCAGTCCATACACGTGAATGGTCCCCGCAGTGCGTACAGCCGCTGGGCCGCGCGTCATCACCTCCACCACCACTTCAGCCGGCCCAACTCCAATCACGGCGTCACGACGCCGATCTGGGACGTGGTATTTCGAACCTACGCTCCCGTTCAGCGTGTGCGTGTTCCGAGGCGCAGCCTAGCCGCCGTGCCCTGGCTGGCAGCGGCTGTCGAGGCAGGCAGCGAGGCCCAAGCGTTTCGCTCCGACTACGAGATTGCCTGACCGCGTGGCGATGAGTCGCGGCTCGTATTGGACGCCAACCGCCCAAAACGAGGACAGGCTGCCTTTCACAAACTCCGGCTTGCAAAATCAATGGGGTGGAGTCCATAAAGTCGCCTGTTCTTTCGCCACATTCCCCTGATCAATTGCGAGATGATCACGAACAGAACCAGAATGCCTGACCGGGTGAGCCATTGGAGCGTTGCGTGGTCGCTGGTCGTCGTCGCGGCCCTCGGCGCGCTCGTCGCCGCCTGCTCGGAGAGTTCGTCGACACGCGCAGACACGGGAGCGGCGGCGCACGTACCGCTCGACCAGGCGTGGCTCATCGGCACGCATAACTCCTACTGGGTCGACCGCGGCACACCCAACGACCTCTTCGCCAGCGGGGTGCAGGAGAACCTGCTCGATCAGCTGCTCGCCGAGCACGTGCGCGCCATCGAGCTCGATGTGCACCCCAATCACAACGTGGCGCATCGCTACCGCGTCTACCACACGGCGCCCGGCAACTCGCTGTGTGACGACTTCGCCGACTGTCTGCGGCCGCTGCGCCTCCTGCAGTATGCACTGCCCGAGCACGAGGCGGTGCACGTGATCATCGAGCTGAAAGAATTCACCGCCTCCAATTTCGACGCCGATCACAGCGTGGAGGATTTCGAGGCCATCATCGAATCGGAGATTGGCCCGTGGATGATCCGTCCGCGCGATATCCTGGCACGCTGCGGTGCACGCGAGGGAGATCCGGAGCCGGGCTTCCTCGATTGCCTGAGCCGGGGTGGCTGGCCGACACTGGCGGAGGCGCGCGGCCGATTTCTCGTGAGCGTGCTGTCGAACTTCGACGACCTGGGACCGGCCGCGAAGGGCACCGTCGACTGGGCCACCTTCGCCCTCCACGGCAGCTTGTTCGCGCGCAGCGCGTTCTCGATGGCCTCCTCGTGGAAGCTCGACTGGGACACGTTACCGGCAAAGATCCAGCAGGATCTATCACGCGATGACTTGGCGGAAGCGCGGCGGCGCTCGCCGTTCCTCCAGGTCGAAGACACCGCCGATCCGAATCTCGCGCCCTTCCTTGCCGGACACGGTCTGGTGCGCATCGACGGCGCCTTCAGCGTCGAGGATCAGCAAGCCCGCGTCGCGCTCGGCGCACAGATCATGCAGACCGACACGCCGTGGCTGCAGCTCAATGACCGCGGGCCGGCGCAGCCAGTCCGACTGCTCGCCGCGGCGCCCGCCACAGCGGAGATCGTCGAGCCGGGTGACCGTATTCTCCTTTCGGCACCGGCGGCGGGTTCGACATTCGCCGAGGCGTTCGCGTGGCGCTCCGCCAACGCAACACCCGCGTCCTGGTGGGAGACGGTGCCGTCCGTCGGAGCCACGAGCGACGCGCTCGCGTGCATCGCCGCCGCCCGCACCGAAGCTGAAGCCGGGATCTCGTCCTATCTCCTCTGCCGCGGCAAGGTGCGCGCCGACCGCTCGCGCGGTGCCGACGGAGGCAGCGGTAATCCCGATACCGAGAAGCTCCGACTTCAGGTCAGGGTCTGCCACAATGGCACCTGCGTGTGGAGCCCGCTGGCGCTCACTGAACCCGAAGAGCGCGCCGCCGCCGTCGCCCTGCAGATCGCGCCCGACGGTCGCGCCGGCTGCGTTCAGGCGTTCGTGGCGAGCGACTTCGGCACGGCGGATCAGCTCGCATGGCACCCGGCCGCCGATCCCGAGTGCTTTGCGGACGGCCTCGCGTCGCAGGGACTGGCGGTGGTCAGCGATCCCAGCCCGCAGCCGCAGCCTGTGATGCCCGCCATCGCCAGTCGTAGCGCGCTGTTCGTGCAGTCGCGCATCCGCACCAGCGCGGGCCTCCAGACCGTGCGCGAGTCGAACCTGCATCGGGCGGACAACAGCGCGCAGCCGTGAGCCGTGAAGCTCGTCTCTGGCTGAAGACCTGCGATTACACCTCTGCGTTGCTGATTCAGGCCTTTCCCAGAACGGGGGACTGCGTCTCCGGCCGTTTGCGCTTGCGGGGTAGATCCGGAGTGGCTTGACGCTCGTCGAGCAGGTGGCGGATCGTCAGGATCGGGCGACGCAGCAGTAATCGGGGGCCCGCATAACGCATCACTTCCCGCACCCGCTCGCGGCAAGCCGGCTTGTAACAATGCACCGGGCATTTCGCACACGTCGGCTTGCCGTCACCGTACGGGCACTTCTCCAACCGCAGGCGGGCATAGGTCGTCAGCTCGGTACATCCCGGGCACAGCTGACCGCGCGACGCGTGCAGATCGCGGCAATACAACCCAATCATCGCCTCGATCGTCTTCCATTCACGTTGGCGGCGCTGCCGCGCCGAGCTCACAGTCGGAGGCGAGAGCGGCATTACAGTCTCAATGCGGTTGAGCAACGTCCTCACCTCGCAAGTACGCATCCATCGCCCGCGCCGCAATGCGACCCTGGCCCATGGCGAGGATGACGGTGGCGGCGCCGGAGACGATGTCACCGCCGGCAAAGACGCCGGGGATCGATGTCTGCATCGTCTGCGGCTCGGTGACGACGGTACCCCATTTCGTAACCTGCAACTCGGGCGTGGTGCGCGGCACCAGCGGGTTGGGCTTGTTGCCGATCGCGACAATGACCGTGTCGACCTCCATCACAAACTCGGAGCCCTGCTTGGGTACCGGACGGCGGCGCCCCGACTCGTCGGGCTCCCCCAGCTCCATCTGAATGCACTCCATGCCGGTGACGCGATGGCGCGCGTCGCCAAGCACCCGCGTTGGATTGGTCAGCAAGCTGAACTTCACGCCCTCCTGCTCCGCGTGATGCACTTCCTCGGTGCGCGCCGGCATCTGCTCGCGGGCGCGCCGGTAGACGATGGTCACCTCGCCGCCGAGCCGCAACGCGGTGCGCGCCGAATCCATGGCCACGTTGCCGCCGCCGATGACGGCGACACGCTGGCGCCGAATCGGCGGCGTGTCGTACTCGGGAAACAGATATGCCTTCATCAGATTCGCGCGCGTCAGGTACTCGTTGGCGGAATAGACGCCGATGAGATTTTCACCCGGCATCTCCATGAACGACGGCAGGCCCGCGCCGGTCCCGACAAACACGGCGTGGTAGCCTTCGTCGTCGAGCAGCTCACGGATGGTGCTGTTGCGCCCGACGACGTAGTCCAGGACGAACTCGACGCCGAGCTGCCGCAAGTAGTCGACTTCGGCGCGTACGATTTCCTTGGGCAAGCGGAATTCGGGGATGCCGTACATGAGCACGCCACCGGGTTCTTGCAGCGCTTCGAACACGGTCACGTAATGGCCCTTGCGCATCAGGTCGCCGGCGACCGTGAGACCCGCCGGCCCGCCGCCCACCACGGCAACTCGCTTGCCGGTTTTTGGCGGCAGCTCAGGTAGCGTCACGGCGGCGTGATGGCGCTCGTAGTCGGCCGCAAACCGTTCGAGGCGGCCGATGGCAACGGGCTCGTGCTTGACGCCGATGGCACACGAGCCCTCGCACTGCTCTTCCTGCGGACAGACACGCCCGCACACCGCCGGCAAGGCATTGTCCTGCTTGATCTGACGCGCCGCCTCGAGGAACTTGCCTTCTTGAATGAGCGCGACGAAAGCCGGGATGTCGACGTTGACCGGGCACGCCGGCACGCACTTTGGCTTCTTGCACCGAATGCAGCGCGACGCTTCGAGCATCGCCAACGCTGGGGTGAAACCGTAGGGCACCTCTTCGAAGTTATTGACGCGGTCTTCCGGTGCCTGCTCAGGCATCAGCTGCCGGGGAATGTCCTTCTTCTTCGCCGCTTGTGCCATCGCCATACGCTCACGCCATACAAGACCGGCTGCCGCGGTGCTCCACCGGCGCCGTGCTGGCAACGGCGTCGATTTCCTCATTGCTGTACGCCACTCGGCGGTCACGCAGCTCGCCCCAATCCACGGCGTGCGCATCGAAGAACGGGCCGTCGACACAGGCAAACAAGGTCTGGCCACCGACGTTGACGCGACACGCGCCGCACATACCGGTGCCGTCCAGCATGATCGGATTCAGTGCCACGAAGGTCTTCACTCCGTAGGGCTTCGTCACCTTGCCGGCCAGCATCATCACGAACAGACACCCGACCGCGATCACGCGGTCGATCGACTCACCGCTTTCGAGCTTGCGCTTCACGATGTCGACCGAGTGTCCCTTGACGCCGTTGGAGCCGTCGATGGTGGTCTGGATGAGCTCGTCAGACGCGGCTTCCAGCTCGGCGCGGAAGTAGTGCAGATATTGGCTGTCGGCCTCGACAATGGAAATGACCCGGTTCCCGGCCGCCTTCATGGCGCGGGCGATGCCGAGGATGGCGCCGATGCCGTAGCAACCAGCGGCGAGCGCCACCGTGCCGAAGTGATCGATCTCTAGCGGTACGCCAAGCGGACCGACGAGATGGGCCACATGATCGCCGGTGCGCAACATCACCAGCTTGCGGCTCGACTGACCCATTTCCTGGACCACGAGAGTCACGGTGCCGGCGGCACGATCCCAATCGGCCAACGTGTAGGGCACGCGCTCGGACTTTTCGTCGACCATCATGATGACGAACTGGCCGGGCCGCGCCTTCTTCGCGATGGCCGGCGCTCGGATGATGATTTCGTGCACGTTCGGAGCAACCTCGTGCTTCTTGATGATTTCAAACACGGCTCACCCTCCCACCGCCACCGCCGCCGACGGCTGGCCGACCGAGAGGTCACGCAGCCCGGACACTTTTTCTTCCAAACAGTGGCCGCGAAAATGGGTTCGTCGCTGCGTGGGATCGCTTGCAGCCAACGGCGGCGCTGACCGCCTGAGTCGCAGACGGGCCCCTACGGCCTTCATTTCAGCAGCAATGACCTTTGCCGAAGCGTAGGCGAATCCCGGCGCTCCCATCGCGCCGGCAAGCTCACAGATGATCTGCCAATCGGGCCGCGCGACACCCGGCGCCTCGCATGCCTGGTGCAACGGCCGCATCAACCCCTGGCCGTCGACAAACGTGCCATCGACTTCCGCCAATGCGGCAACCGGCAGGAGGATCACGGCTCGTTCACTGGCTGTCGTGGGATAGCAATCCTGCACGATGAGCAGGTCGAGCCGCTCGAGACGCTCGCGATCGACGAAGTCACCGGTCAGCAACGCCGCCCGCACGCCGTCCGGCAGCAGCGCGCGCGACACTCCGCGCCGGTCCGGCCGGATCTCGATGTAGTGCGGGGAATGCATGACGTCGGACGTGAATTTGTGGAACACGTGGCGGTCTTCGAGCGTGTGGCTGCTGTCGCACACCAGGGCAAACCCGTCGCCGATGAAGGGTTGCAGGCGCTCGGCCGCCTCGGCCAGCGCCCGCGGCCACGGGACGTCGCGCATACGTTCGCCGACGCGGATCTGCGGCTTCTTCAGCCTGCTGGTTCCGTTCAAGAGCTCGGGGATCGCGAAGCGGCCAAGCACGCAGATCGGCTGGCGCGTGTTGACGCCACGCGCCATGACCGCGTGCCGGCGCGCGTTGGTGTGCACCGTGATCGCGCACGCCTCGTCGCACAAGGTACAGGTCGTGGAGACGTAGCGCGCCGGCGCGCCGAACCATTTTGCGTACCGATCGGCGAGGCTGCCCGTCGGACACACATCGATACACGAGCCGCAGAAGCGGCAGCCGGCGTCGGCAAGCGAGCGGCCGAACGCCTCACCGATGCGCGTCTGGCTGCCACGGCCGACGAAGTCGATGGTGCTCTGGCCGTGATGCGCTTTGCAGATGCGCACGCAGCGACCGCACAGAATGCACAGGTTGAGGTCGCGATCGATGAACGGATCCGAGCGCTCGAGCGGTATGTTGCGATAAACCGGAGGCACCGGGAGGTCTTTCACCCCCAACTCGTCAGACAAGCTGCGGACGTCACATCCGTCCTTGTTGTTGCAGGTGTGGCAGCCAACCGTCCGCCCGGCCTTGGCGGCGCCGGGTCGGAACTCTTCGCACAGTTCCATCTTCTCGCACACCAAACAGCTGCTGGGGTGTTCGAGCAGGATCAACTCCAGGATGCCGCGACGCAGGTCTTGCAGCGCCGCGGTGTGCGTGCGCACGACCATCCCCGCGGTTGCCGGTGTCGTACAGGAAGCCGGGAAACCGCGCAGACCGTCGATCTCCACAACACACATCCGGCAGGCACCGAAGGCGGGCAGGCTCGGGTGCGTGCAGAGGTGCGGGATGTCGATGTTGTGCCGCAACGCACAGTGCAGCACCGATTCGCCGGCACGCGCCGTCAGAGTCTGGTTGTCGATGGTCAGTTCCACAGCTCCTCCGCTCACCCGTCAGGCAGCCTGGCCGGCAGCCGCATCGGCCTTGTGCGCCCGCTCTTCGTGACGTGTCAGCGCACCGCTGATGCGGTAGACCGCCGCGTACTTCGGCGGACACACACTCAAGCACGAGCCGCACTGTGAGCATGCCTCCGGGTTAATCACGTGCGCGGTGCCGCGACTGCCGCTGATGGCTTCGGCGGGGCACACCTTCACGCACGCGGTGCACCCCGGACAGCGCTCGGCATCGATCCGGTGCTGAATCATGGCGCGGCAGACGAACGCTTCGCATTGGTGTCTTTCGACATGGTCGCGGTACTCCTGGCCGAAATACCGCAACGTGGTCAGCACCGGGTTGGGCGCCGTCTGGCCCAGGCCGCACAACGAGCCGCGCGCCACGGTGTGCGCGAGATCTTGCAGCCGAACAAGATCCTCGGGCTTCCCATCGCCCCCGGCGATGCGCTCGAGGAGATATTGCATGGCGTATGTCCCGACGCGGCAGGGCGGACATTTGCCGCACGATTCGGCTTGCGTGAACGAGATGAAGTACTTCGCCAGATCGACGGCGCAGGTGTCGGCGTCGAGCACGATCATGCCACCGGAGCCCATGATCGAGCCGGCTTGCGCCAGTGACTCGTAGTCAACCGGGAGGTCGAGGTGCTCGGCCGCGATGCAGCCTCCCGAGGGACCGCCGGTCTGCACCGCCTTGATCGGCTTGCCGTCCGAGCTACCGCCGCCGATCTCCTCGACGATCTGCCGGAGCGTCGTCCCGAGCGGCACTTCGATCAGCCCCGTGCGTTTGACTTTGCCCGCCAGCGCGAAGCTGCGCGTGCCCTTGCTCGCCGCGGTGCCCATTTCGGCGTACCACGCGGGGCCGTTGCGCAAGATCAGCGGTAGGTTGGCGAGCGTCTCGACGTTCTGAATGATGGTCGGCTTGCCCCACAGTCCGCTCACCGCCGGGAATGGCGGGCGCGGCTGCGGCATACCGCGGCGGCCTTCAATCGAAGCAATCAGCGCGGTTTCTTCGCCGCAGACGAATGCCCCGGCACCTTTCTTGATCTCGATGTCGAAGGAAAACTCCGAGCCCTGAATCCGCTCGCCCAGTAATCCCATGCTGCGCATCTGCACCAGCGCGACTTTGAGTCGGGCGAGCGCCAGCGGATACTCAGCGCGGCAGTAAATGTAGCCCTTGCTGGCGCCGAGGGCGAAGGCGGCCACCAACATCCCTTCGAGGATGGCATGCGGATCCCCTTCGATGAGCGAGCGGTTCATGAACGCGCCGGGATCACCTTCGTCGGCGTTGCAAATCAGGTAGCGCTGGTCCGCCGGTGTCTGCCGGCAGGTGTCCCACTTGCGCCAGGTCGGAAAGCCGGCGCCACCGCGCCCGCGCAGGCCGGCTTGCTTGACCGCGTCGACCACGTGCTCCGGGCCGATCTCCAGGGCATGCAGGAAGCCGCGGTAGCCGTCCTGCGCCAAGTAGTGCTCGATATTCTCGGGATCGATGCGCCCGCAGTTGGCCAAGACGCGCCGCACCTGTCCGCGCATCATGGGGTGATCCGCGAGCGCGCCCATCCCATCGACGCTGCCGGCGCCGAGGCTGCCCAGCGCCCACTCGGCACACGGGTCGTTTCCCAGCACATGGCGTTTGAGAATCTGGTGCATCTCGGCCGGACCGACGTTGCCAAAGCAAATGCGCGGCACCCCGGGCTTGTGCACGATGACCAGCGGTTCGAGCGAGCAAGGACCGAGGCAGCCGGTTTCAACGACCTGTCCTTGAAGATTGCCGGCGTCGATCTCGGCCCGCAGGTACGCGAGCGTCTCCCCCGCCCCGGCGGCCAGGCCACAGGTCGCGGTGCCGACGAAGAAAACCGGAACCGGGCTGGTTTCCAGCGCCTGCCAGTGTGCCCGCGCCGCGACGGAGGCGTCGTTCAGGAACGTCATGCGGCTTTGCCGTTCCCCTGATGCCCCAGTTGGACCAGCAGTCCACGCACCTGCTTGGGCTTCATCCCGGCACGCACCTTACCATCGACGAGCACGACGGGAGCCAGCGCACAGCAGCCGACACACGCCACACGCGCGAGACCGAATTCATGATCTGGGGTCATCTCGCCGGCCTTGATGTTCAGGCGCTCTTCGAAGTCGTGCATGAGCTGCGGACCACCGCGCACGTGGCAGGCGGTGCCCTCGCATACGTGGATGGTGTGCTCGGCCGGAGGTTGGAAGCGGAACTGGGCGTAGAACGTCGCTACCCCGTAGATCTCGTTTTCGGAAATACCACTGGCGACCGCCAGGGCACGCACGCCCTCCTGGGAAAGGTACCCCTGGCGCTCTTGGATCTCCTGCAGGACCGGAATCAAATGCTCCCGGCGCGGCGGATAACTGGCCAGAATTTCCGCCACGGCTGCTGTCGCTTCGCTTTCGGGCATCGCAGTCACTCCCTCATGCACGCAATGCCGGCCTCCCCACCGGTCTGCATTTCGTTGCTCCAGTCGCTATTCAAGAACCGAACCGTTCGCCGACGTATCGGCATCTTATCCGTTGGGAGCCGTTCGCCGCGGCGGTGATCGCAGCCGCGAGAATCCGGCGCATGATGCTTCTCACGAATCGTATCGATTGGCGGGATGGCTAATGCGTTGAATTAGCTGCTGGCTAGCACGCAACACCTTGTGACGTACAACGGTTTGGGTGCTAGACTTCCAGCAGCGTCACACAGAAGGAGGGAAGCATGTTCGGTGTACTTCGAGACGCACTGCGATTTTCCGACCCGTTGCTACTCGCCATCACGAGCCTGATCGTCGTGGCCGCACTCCTCTACTTCACGGGCACTGTGCGTTACATCTCCAACACGCGCGTCGGGCTCGTGGAGAAGCTCTGGAGTCGGCACGGCTCCGTAACGTCGGGCCTGATTGCGCTGAACAGCGAAGCCGGCTTTCAGCCGCACGTGCTGCGCGGCGGTCTGCACGTGATGATGCCGCTGCAGTATCGCGTGCACATCATGCCCCTGGTGACCATCCCGCAGGGCAAGATCGGCTACGTCTTCGCCCGCGACGGCCAGCCGTTGCCGGCGACGCAGACACTCGCGGCGTATGACGGGCCACCCGATTTCCAGGACGCCGCCGCATTCCTCCGCGGCGGCGGCCAACGCGGGCCGCAACGGGCCATCTTGCGGGAAGGCACGTACGCCCTCAATCTCGCGCAGTTTGTCGTCATCACCGACGATGGGGTGTACTGCCTGCCGTTGCAGAGCTCCGAGGGCGAATTGCTGACCGGCATGGCCGATCTCATCGAGGCGCGCCAGGGCTTCGAGCCGGTGGTGATCAAGGACAAGGACGACTTGATCGGCGTGGTCACGGTGCACGACGGTGCGTCGTTGCCACCCGGGCAGATTATCGCGGCACTGGTCGGCGACGATCCGCAAGATGCGCCGACCTATCACAACAACTTCCAGGATCCGGAGCGTTTTCTGCGCGCCGGCGGCCGGCGCGGCCGGCAACTGCAGGTATTGGTGGAAGGGACCTACTACATCAACCGGCTTTTCGCGACGGTAGAAATGACCCCAAAGACCGTCGTCGCGGTGGGCACCGTCGGTGTCGTCGTGTCGTATACCGGAGAAACCGGCGTCGATCTGTCCGGCGATGAGTACAAGCACGGCGAGCTCGTCGACAGCGAGCACCGCGGCGTCTGGAAGACCCCGCTGCTGCCGGGAAAGTACGCGTTCAATACTTACGCCGGCCACGTGCTGATGGTGCCAACCACGAATTTCATCCTGAAGTGGAACCGCGCCGAGACCGGCTCGCATCACTACGATGAGAACCTCGCCGAGGTGTCACTGATCACGCGCGATGCGTTCGAGCCGTCGCTGCCGTTGTCGGTGGTCGTCCACATCGACTACCGCAAGGCTCCGCTGGTGGTGCAGCGCTTCGGCGACATCAAGCAGCTGGTAGAGCAAACCCTCGACCCGATGGTCTCCGCCTATTTCAAGAACATCGCGCAGACGCGCACGCTGATCCAATTGCTGCAGGATCGCAGCGCCATTCAGCAAATCGCGGGCGAGGAGATGAAGGAGAAATTCGGGCGTTACAATCTGGAGCTGCAGGAAGTGCTGATCGGCACACCGACCGCCGGTAAGGGCGGCGGGCAAATTGAGCAGATCTTGATTCAGCTGCGCTCACGGCAGATCGCCGAGGAACAGGTCGAAACCTACAACCGGCAGGAAAAGGCCGCCGTCAAGGAGCGCGAGCTGCGCGAGGCGGAGGCGCGCGCCAAGCAGCAAACGGCGCTCACGGAGTCTGAGCTGTCGATCATCGCGCAGACCAACCAGGGCAAGGCCGAATACGCCCGGGCGCAGCAGCAAGCGGCACAGATCCAGGCGCTGGCGCATGCGGAGGCCGAGAAAATCCGCATGCTCGGCGAAGGCGAAGGCAAACGCGTGCAAGCGCTCGCCCAGGCGGAGGCTGAACGCGCCGCGCGCGTCGGCATCGCACAGGCAATGGCCATCGAGGAACAAGTGCGCGCCTATGGCGGCCCACAGCTGCAGCTGACCCAGCAGGTCATGACCCGCTTTGCCGAAGCCATCGAGCAGGCGCACGTCGACATCGTCCCCAAGATCGTCATTGGCGGCACCGAGAACGGCCATGGGGGCACGGCACCCAGCGTCCTTGGCGGCGGCAACAACATCCTCCAGGCGCTGCTGGCGATGCTGCTCTCCGAGAAACTCGGCGCCAATGCCGTGACGACTGCGGACCCACGCCCCGAAGCGGCGGCGATGCGCCGCGAGATCGGGGCGCGGATCGGCACCGACGGCGCGGCGAAGGGGTGAAGGAACGGGCTTCGGGGCCTGGGGGTTGTCGGGAATGGGCGCGCTATGTGAGAGTGCTTACGCATCATGAACCGGGCCGTCCCCGAAGCGAGCAAGAGACTCGCACCGCAGCTACTGGCGGCGCTCCTGCTTCTCAGCGTTCCCGGCGTCGCGGCTGCTACGTTCGAAAGCGAGCGTGGTTGGGAGGTGGTGAGTGTGGAAGGGCGCGAGTTCCCGCCAGACTTCCGTGTCGCCGTGCCGCGACTGTCCCTGTGGCACGTCACGAATGGCGCCCCGGAGGCCATCCCCTTCCAGGTCGACGAACGTGATGCCAGCGGACAGCTGGCGCTCCCCAATGGGCCCGAGCCGTCGCACGACGATTCCCCGAATGTCTTCGATGACAACGACCTGCTCGTCTTCGCGGCCCGCGATCTGGGAGAGCATGCGGCGCTCGCCGGCGCCGCTGAAATTCAGGTAACCGACCCGCTCACGGGTGCCATCCGCTGGGCGTACTTGCGCGTTGACGCGGTGGCACCGGCCGCGAGCCGCCGCGACGTCGAGTACGATGTCGAGGCGCGCGTCATCCGCGCCCGCGGCTACACGCTCACCTTGGGCACCAATGTGCCGACGGCGTTCAGCTTCAAGGATGGCACGCGAGCCTACGGCCGCAATCTCCTGGACCGGATGAAGGCGCGCGTCACCGCGCGCGTGCTGTGGGGGCTCTTACAGTTTGATCGCACCGAAGAGGATGTGACGTCGACGCCCCTGGCCTGGAAAAGCGGCCCGATCCGGTTGATCCAGCGCACGGGCTTGAGTGTCCGTCTCGGCTATGGGCTGAGCCCCCCAAAGATTGTCGCTGAGGATTTCTACACCGCTGATTTTTCCGAGAGCCCGATCATCGTCCAGCTGCCGTTCGATCTGCGCTACGTATTCGGCGACCTGACGGTGCGGATCTTTCTGGACTTCGACGGGCTTCGCGACGCCCGCATCTTCGCCGCTGGTCAGGCCCCCGTACCGATTGGCTGTGATCGGCCCCTGCCCGCGGTCAACGGCATCGCCACCAACTGGTTCGGGGTCACCGGCCCGGAAGGCACGTTCATCCACGCGTTACGTGTCAGCCCGACGCTGCAGGCACTGCACAGCGCCCTCTACGCGATCGCGGACCGCACACCCGATCCGCCGGAGCGGGTGCCGGGGAACTGCCCGGG
>CAZTDK010000080.1:0-13543 GCA_964611965.1 uncultured Binatia bacterium (SeqCode)
ACGGTGGCCAGGCGATCCGTATGGCGCAGCTGCTCCACGGCGGCCACGCGCGCCTCGGTCGCGGCGATGATGTGGCGATTGGCCTCCGCGAGATGGTCGCACATGGTGTTGAGGTCGTGCGCCAGGTCGCCGATTTCGTCGTGCTGCCGCAGCTGCAGCGGTCCCGAGAAGTCGCCATCGCCGGCGCGGCGCGCCTTGTCGCGCAGCCGTTGGATCGGTCGTCCCACGAGCCAGAATTCGAGGCCCGTGGCAATCAGACCGCACACGAGGGCGACCGCACAGGTCGCGATGACGATCGCCAGGCGGCTCATCCGGATAAACCGTTGCTGGCGCGCGGAGGACTCGCGCACTTCCACCGCCGCCGGCCGCGTCCCACCGATCGAGATGGGAACGTAGCTTACGCTCCACTCGTCGTCGGTCGGGTCCGTGCGCACCACGTGGACCGTATCGCCGGCGAACAGTGCGCGGAACTCGTCGTCGGAGAGCGCCGGGCGTTGCGCGTCGCCCACGGGCGCATACAGCGACACGACGCGCACGCCGACGTCGGGATCTGCCCGTGCCACCAGCTCCCGCAAGCGGGCTTCGCCTTCGAGCTGCCAGATCTCCTCGAAGGTCAGACGCATCACGTGACCCAGATGGCTCACCCGCTCGACGTCGGCCTCATACAACACCACCTCCTGTCGGATCTGCAGATACGCGTAACCGGCCATGACCACGAAGATGCCGAAGACCAGGGCCGCCGTGAGCTTGACTGCGAGTTTCATCCCTTCTCCCTGTGACCCCGGGGCCACTGCGATGAACGCACGCATTGTGCCACGAGGGACCGATCCGCTACCAGCCTGCAACACGGCTGCGCGCCTCCCTCCGGCGCGATCCAGGCGCCGTAGCGATTCGACTCGCGTGTCGGAATGGCTCAGGCCTGGAGTCCGGAACCGAATCGAGCCTCGCGCGGGCTCGGCGCCGGTGCTGATGCATTCTGACCCGCGTGCAACCCGGCGCCTTTGCTCGTGTCTCCTGCCGCAACGCGCTGGCATCCGGGGTGCACACGCACAAGACGAACAAATTCTGATGCAGTCGAACATGGAGGCAAGGATGACGCGTGTAGAGATGCACGATCTCAGTGTTGAACTCGTCCGACAGGCTCTCGCTCGATGCGGCTTTCGCGTCCAGCATGGCGGCCGGCGTGGCGGAGCGGCCGCGGCAAAGGGCCGCTTCGATCTCATTGTGGAGGATTTGACGGTCGCCGTGCGCGTGGCCAAGCGCTCGACGTTTCCGTGGAGCGTCCTGGTCGCTGGCAAGCGCTACAACTATCGCTACCACGGCCATCGCTGGAATCTGCATTCGCACGGCCGGACCAAATTGCGTCCAGACGTCTGGGTCTTCGTCGCGGCGACCAAGCCGGCGCGGTTCTTCGTGGTGCTGGGGCGTCGCGTTCGCGGCTTCTACACCCTGACGTTGCGTGAACCGAGCAAGACCTGGCTGTTGGAGTGTGAGGACCGCTGGGAGACGATCCGCGAGCTGCTGGCGGGGCGCCACACCAAGGCGGCGTGACGGTGGGTCGGCTGCTGGTTGTTGCCGAGAATCCGTTCAAGAGCTGGACGATGGATGCCGCGCCCAAACAACACTGTGATGCGCCCGCGCCGCGGACCGTCGACGCCGGGCGCGGCGAGGGCGTGCGCGACCTGATGCGTGCCATTCTGTTGGACGCCATCATGTGCCTGCATTCCCGCTGCGGCCCCGAAAAGCAACGCCAGCAACTCGCGCGCGATGCGCGGCACTGGATGGTGTCGACCGCCCAGACGTGGCCCTTTTCGTTTGAGAACATCTGCGATGTGTTGGGGATCAGTGCATCCTATCTGCGTGCGCTGCTGCTGGTCCCTCGCGAACCGCTGGCGAGCGCACGGCCAGGCGACCCCCGCGCCCTCGAGGATATCGTGCACCGTCTGAGCACTGTGCGCATGCGGGGCAACCAAAGTACGCGCGTACGCGCCAAGCGTCGGTATCAAAGGAGGAAGACAAATGGCCTTTGAAACGAGTGGGAACAATGGATGGGTATGTACTGGAGCCGCTGGCATGTGCGCTGATCATGCCGACAGCGATTTGGACTCAATCTTCTCGAATTGGCAGTATCTGGCCGCCGTCGCCTGGCGCGGCTATCAAATGTTGGGCTGCGGCACGGTGGTCGTCAATGTGTCCGACGAGGTTGCCGAGGTGTCCTACGCTGGCGGGACGCTCCCGGAAAACTACACCCGGCTCATCGAACGCTACGATCCATTCGAACAGCTGGTCGTTGTCGTCCGCCACACCAGCGGCGAGCACCTCTATCTGCTGACCGGGCAACCGTCACCACCCGAATGCGCCGAGACACGAGACGTCTCCCCGATGAACAGTGCCAACGTATATCTCCCGTGCAGCAATATGCTGCAATGAACCGCGCAGTCTCAGACCTCCTGAGCCCGAGGAATCTGCGATGAGCCCAAGATCTTTCACCACGAAGAACGCGAAGGCCACGAAGAGAGGAATCCAGGACTTTTTCCTGCATCTTCCTTCGTGAACTTCGGTGCCCTTCGGGGTTCCATTCTCCGACACGGATTAACCGCGTCCGTCAATGCGTCAGCTTGCATCGACGGGCGATAGCACGAACGACAGCACCGCAGTCCACAGCGCTTCGAATTTCTCGTGCGTGAATCCGCTGCGGGTCGTGAGCCAGTCGAAATGCGGCGGCTGATGCGATGGATCGCTGAAGTGGCCGATGACGTCGAGGTGGTCGGCTTGCACGGCTTGGATGACCGTACCCCACACCTGGGCGCGCGTCGGGACGATGCCGTCGTTGGCCTTCGCGTTTGGGAGCCCACCATAGGCGCGGCGTAGCAGCTGTGCGGCCGCTGCGTCGAGCCGCGGCACGCGCCCCGCTGGCATCCGCGCCGCGAGGTGGTAGAGGGCGTGATAGATGGTGTGGCTCGCTTGCGCCGTGACATCGAACCCGGTCGCCAATGTCGAGATCATGCCCGGTTGCCTGGAACGGGTAACCACTGATCCATAGCGCACGCTGGAGCGGTTGCTGACGGTGGCATTGAAGACGTCCATGCCCGCCGGGGTCAGCTGCACCAGCAGGGCTTGATCCTTGGCGACTTCGGCGAGCAGCCGCTCGACGGCGTGCCGTCGGCCCACCGAAAAATCTGCGAGCAGCCGCTGGAACAGCTCGTCGAGCAGGTTCGGGTTAATGCCGAGTCTGTCCAAGCCGGTGAAGATGTTGGCCAGCTGCAGCAACACGTTGAGCGGCAGGCTGCCGAAACGCAGCACATAGGTGGTGCTCACCGACAGCAGCTCGAGCAGTTGTTGGCCGCGCAGGCCCGCCAGGAACGCAGCCAGAGGACTGCCGTAGTGCGGCGTGGAAACCGTGACCACGGTGCGCACCCGTTGCGCGCCGCGCTCGACGTCGATGTCGGTTGGCAGCACAACGTTTGGTGTGACCACCAAACGTGCGTCCAGACCGCCGCTGGAATGACCAATCAGATGAATGCTGCCGCGCTGGCGCCGCTCCGCGGCGATGGCCTCGACGACGCGCACCGCGCGCGTCGGCAGCGACGATGTCGGTGGCGTCTTGATGACGTCGACCGTGACATCGACCCCGAGCGCCGCAGCGCGTTGGATGAGGAACTGGCGGACGTGCAGGAAATAGCGCAGCCGCCCGACGTTGGCGAAGCCGAAGAATCCGGGGATCAGGTAGATGCGGTGTCGCATGTGCGTGCAGCCACGATGTGCACCACGCGCGGTTGCTGGTGCGTGTCTGCGTTGTGAACCAGTCAGTCCGGAGATGCAACCGCGGGATTGCCCAGCCCTCGCCGTAGGCGCGGTTTGACTTCCGAAGTTGAAAGGGATTTTCGAATTGTGACAGCTCGGGGGCAATGCATGTGGAGATGGTGCGCTGCGTTGATGTGGATACTCCTCCGCGCCGTTCTGGCCAGCGCGGGAGAGAGTGTGGAGCTACCCGAAGTTGTGGTCACCGGCGCGCGCAACCAGACGCGTCTGGAAGATGCCTCGACCTCGGTGACCATCGTCGACGGTGGCGAGATCGTCCAGCGCGATCAGGATAACGTGTCCGATGCGGTGCGGGGGACACCAGGAGTGGACGTGACCGAGTACGGCTCTCCTGGCGCGAGCACATTCGTGACTTCGCGCTGACGACCATTGGCGCCGAGTATGCGGAGCAATGGGCGGAGTTCATCGAGTTCCCCGCAGCAGACGATAGCGAACAAACCTCCGACGTGCGCGCGAACCGCAACATCGTCGGCGTCTACGGACAGGAGCGCATCGATCTGATCGACGACACCCTGAGCACCGTCGTCGGTCTGCGATACAGCTACTTCGAGGGCTTCGGGAACCACGTGACCGCATCCGCCTCCAGCGCATACAGCTTTCAACCCACGCGGACGCGGTTGCGTGTCGGCTACAACGAGGGCTTTCGTCCGCCCGCGTTCGATGAGCTGTTCGGGGTTCTGGGCACATCGACGCTGCAGCCGGAGTCGAGCTATGAGATCGACGCCGGTGTGACGCAAGACATCGTGCCCGCCGTGGTGACCTTTGCGCCGACCTATTTCTTCCGGAAGACGCAGAACCTGATCGAGGACATCGCCGAGCTGCCTCCGGTTGCGGGCGAGCCGGAGAACCTGTTCGTGCACAATGTCGGGACCGTCACCGCGCAAGGAGTGGAGCTGGCCCTGGGGGTCCATCCCACCGGCTGGCTGACGCTGACGAGCGACTACACGTATCTCAACACCTTGACCACAGAGGCACTCCTCAACCGCCCGCGGCATCGCGGCCGCGTGATCGTGGCCGGCCAGTGGGAGAATGTCCTGAAGCCCGCCGACCAGATGTCGGCCACCGCGATGGTGCAGGCGGTGGGACGCCGCGCGAGCCCGAACCCGTACGACACGGCGTCACCGTTCGCGCCGGCGCCGCTTTCCGGATACGCCCGCGTCGATCTGGCGCTCGCCTATCGCTTCGGCGGAATCTGGTCGGCGTGGTCCCTCACGGCCAGCGTGCGCAACCTGTTCAATCACAACTACTCCGAGTCCATCGGGTTCCCGGCGCCCGGAGCCAACGCGTTGGCGGGCTTTCGGTACGGGTTCTGAGGTCCATGTTGCTGGAGCTCCTGTCCGGGCGTTTCGCTCCTTGAATCTCCTTTAGCTCGTCAGGTCGATTCGCACCAACGTGGTGATGCACGTGTCACTGGTTGAGTCACCCTCGTCCTGCAGCTAGGACCATCAATAGGTATGGAACCCAAAGCCCTCGCCGCCGATTGGTACGATCGCTTCTCGCGCTACGCCGCCGATCTCTACCCCGGGCGCTACACGCAGGCGAAGTGTCTGCAACTCGCCGAACAAGCCATGGAGATCCGGCGCCTGGCCGCGGAAAAGCACTCGACCATCGTCGCGCATAACTATCTCTTTCCGGAGTTCCACGAGTTGGCGGATCAGGTGGGCGACTCGCTCGGGCTGAGCTTCTACGTCCGCGATCGTCACGCGGCGCGCGTCGACTTCGAGAGCGTCTACTTCATGGGCGCCACCGCGAAGATGATCACCGGCGATGCGACGCGGGTCTTCGTGCCCGACCGCCCGAGCGTGCTCGGCTGCTCGCTGGTGTTCGGCACGGATCACGAGTGGCTGGAGCACTGGAAGGCTCGCCACCCGGGCGGCATCCTGGTCACCTACGTCAACAGCGACGCGTACACCAAGTCGATCAGCGATTTCATTTCGACCTCGCGGAACACCGACAAGATCATCGTCCACGCCGTGAAGACTTTTCCGGGAAAGCCGATCCTGGTATTGCCCGACAAGTTCCTTGGGCTGGTCATGAAACAGCACGCCCTGGAAACCCTCGAACAGGAGGGCATCCCGATCGATCCGGATCTGATCGAGGTGTACACCCACAGCAAGGGCGAGTGGACCGCGTGCTGCTACGTGCACGAGAAAATCGGTGATCGCGGCGTCGAGATGATGATGGACGAGCATCCCGACGCGGAATTGATGATTCACCCGGAGTGCGGCTGCGCGTCTTCATGCCTCTACAAGCTGCATGCCGGTGTCATCCCGCGCGGGAAGGCCTATTTCCTGTCAACCGAGGGGATGGTTGAGCACGCGCGGCGCTCGGCGACGCAGAAATTCATCGTGGCCACCGAGACGGGAATGATCTACCGCCTGCGCAAGGAATGCCCGCAGAAGACTTTCCTGCCAGTCTCGGTCGACGCCGAGTGCCGCTACATGAAGGCGAACAGCTTCGACAAGCTCCTGGCGTCGCTGCGCGCCGACCGCATCGAGGTGGTGCTGTGCGACGATTGCTGCGATCCGAAGCGGCCGCACGAGGACGAACGCGTCATTCATATCCAACGCTCGGTTGCCGCTCGGGCGCGCACCGGCATCGAGCGCATGCTCAGCGTCAAATAGGCCTGCGAGGCCTGCGGCCGGCGGCGCTTCTATGGCCCGCTCCCCGTTGGGTCGCTGCGGGCTTGCTAGCTCGACAAAACGCGGCTTTCCTTGCACCCTTCCGAGAAGCGGCAGGAAGGGGCGGCTGAAACGGGTCTCATGCCGGGCAGTTGAGCAGTGCGTTGTTGACGGCGGCGATGATCTCGTTGACGACGATCTCGCCGTCACCATCCGCGTCGCCGGGTCGGCACGCCGAGAGCGGGGTGGTGCCGAGGTCGATGTTCACCATCGTGATGAGTTCGTCCACGGTGACCTCTCCATTCCCGTCACAGTCGCCGACGCAGGTGATGGTCGGGGTGGGCGTTGGACTCGGTTGAGCGGCTACGGATTGCACGGCCGCCAAGGCATCCAGGACACCGTAACCGGAATCGCGATCGAATCCCGGCGCTTCGATATCCAACGCGGTTGTGGTGAGCGCGGTCTGGACCTGCGAAGCGGTCAGTGAAAGGTTTGCAGACTTGGTGAGGGCCGCGATCGCCGCCGCATGTGCGGCAGCTGCTGAGGTGCCGAAGAACGGATTGAATCCCGGCGTCGATACCGACACGCCATCGGCCGCCGCAACGTCGGGCTTCTGGCGCACCGTTCCTCCCGTGGCGAGCAGGTTCCCCGGAGTGATCGGGGTGCCGTCTGCTTCATAGAAGATCCGTCGCGGGCCGTCAGAGCTGAATGTCTCAACCGGATTCGCCGCGCCGCCCGTGAACGGCGCGGTGAATCCAGCTGCACTGACGGCAGCGACGCTGACCGCGCTTGCTGCGGCAGGATGTCCGTAGATTTCCCCCGCCGTCTGCACCGCGAGGCCGCCGCCATTCGTATCGAGGTGGAGGTAGCGGGCGGCTCCCGAGAAGCGTCCGATCACCAGTTGCAGCCCCCGTGTGGTCTGGAATCCGCTGGTGTCGATGCCTTCGAAGGGGTCGCCACTGCCATCTTGTGAATCGGTCGACGCCGCCAGGACAGCCGTCCCCGCGGCGTTGAGCAGATACATGTCATAGTCATTGCCCGAGGCGCCGAATGCATCCGACCATTGCAGCATCACAAAACCGCCAGGGTTCAATTGCGCGGTAATCGCATCGCTGAGGTTGCCGGCGCCAAAATCATGCAAGGTTTCGCTCCCACCTTGGATTTGTACCGTCGTCGACGAGGCGACGAAATTCCCTTCCCACGTTCCCGACGTGCCGTCATCCGCATTGCCGGCGTTCCCCGCTGCCGACACGTAGACCGCGCCGTCCGCCGTGACTGCATTGACGGCTTGAGCGATCACACCGTCCTGAAAGACCGGTTCGTCGAGGTAGCTGATGTCGTCGGCAATGATGTCGCAGCCCGCGGCGCGCAGCGCTTGGATGCTGGCTGCCATGGCCGCGTCGCCGCCGTTGGAGGTGGCGAAGAACAGCGACGCTCCCGGTGCCAGGTCCGAGATGATTTCGAGCAACGCCGTGCCCTCACCCGCGCAGGGGGAGGTGCCGGTTGGGGGGCAGGTGTTGACCCCGCTCAGCCCGGGAAGCACGGTCACCGGTCCCACGTCTCCGGTTGCTTGCTCCGTGGCCAAGAAGTCGACGCTATCTGAAACCACTCCGACCTTGACCCCGCTGCCGTCGATCCCGAGCAGGGAACGCGCTTGGTTGGCCCGATGCGCGACGTCGCCCTCCGAGGTCGTCAACTTGCGGTGCATGGGCTCGGCTGCCCGGCGGATCGACCGTACGTCGGGCAACCCCGCCAACATTTCGATGGCTGCGATGGGGAGCCAGGCGCGGATCGCCCCGTATCCCGGAGCGCTGAAGACAACGGCTCCGCCCAGTTGACCAATTGCGCCGACGACCGCGGCGCTGGCAGCGGCTGAAATGTCGACCAGCACGCGGTTGTCCGCATCGGCTCGCAGATTCACGCGCAACGAGGCCACGCCGCGAGCGATCGGCTCGCCGCGCTGTTGCTTTGCCGCGTAGAGCAGATGCGAGCCGATCTTGTGCTGGGCGGCGGTTCGTGCCGCCTTTTCTTCGGAAAGCGCCTGGATCTGTCGCAACGCGGCGTCACTGATGGATTGAGCGCGACCAACCTGGGACGACAGTAGGATCGCCGCGGCAACGAGCATGGGGCATGCGGCTACTGCGCGCGAAGCTGAACGCCGCCGCCCGCAGCGGTGATACTTGCCAGTGTCGCCTCGTCCCCGCAGCGATTGCATGCACACACCGTCCTCTCGGATCTCCGATGATGACAGCCGGATCACGACCATAACGGAGCGACATCGGGCGTGGTTGACCGCGTCCCGACCTTCTTCGGATCAACCTCCGAATGTTCGTACCCGAGCAAAGGCTGCAGCGTCTCGGACGCTACAGCCGGCGGTCACTGTGTATCGTCGGACCCGCTGCGTCAATCCTCGTTCGCTGCGAGCGATTCTACATGAGGTGCGCACACCCAGACCGTGGCAGAACGTACCGTCGTCTACCTCATCTGCGCTCTCCGCCGCCGAATGGCTCGAAAAGCTTTGTGCGATCGGTGCTCTCCTATGAGCCCTTCCCGCCGCGCTGGCGCCGAGCGTACTCGGCCAATTGGCGTTGTGCGGCATCGAACGCGTCGCGGATTGCCACAAAGACATCCTCGTGGGCGTGATGCTGCGCCGGTTCGCGACTCGCGACCAGCTCCGATCCCGGAACGGTCAGATCGATGCGCACGTGAAAGAGCTTTCCTTGGTGATGCCGCCCGTGCGGCGCCTCGATCACCACCCGGCACCCGTTGATACGGTCGTAGTAGCGCTCGAGTTTGTCAGCACGCTCACGGATCTTGGCTTCCACCGCCGCGGATGGTGGAATATCGCGAAAACTGATCTGCAGGGGTAGCTGCATAACTCAACTCCTCTCGCGTTCGCTCTCGGCCACGCCGAGCCGTCGGGTCAGGTGCAACTCGTCACGGCACCTCGCGCTGCGGCCTTTGTTGCAGGTGACCGCTCGCAGCACCCTTGGTCGTCCCCACACTCTGCTGTGAGCAAGCGGCCGGCCAAACACTGGACAGCAACGTGATGCGTTGCCGCTTCCTTGCCCGTTCCCGGCGCTGCGAAGGACTACCGCCTTGGTTCGCAGCCCAAAAAGTTCCGCTCCTGGCGCGGCGCTGCGTGTCTCTGTGGCCAGCGTGGCGGATGGATTGCTCTTGGTCCGCGCGAAAACGGAGCGCGTGCGACTGGCAACTCGAAGGAGGCAGCAATGACACCGAAACTAGAGATGGCAGGCAACGGGAAGAAGGCGGAAGCGGCGGCCAAACCGATCGGGGTGCCTGTGAAGCCGCCAGGGCTGGAGGCGCGGCGCTGGCCACTGATGGCGCTGCGCTTGCCGCTGTGGGAGCGCGATCTCGATCGCTGGCTCGAAGAAGTCCGCCGCCGGCTGCGCTTGCGGAGTCTCTGGGGTGCCGAGCGTTGGTGGCCAAACGAAGTCGAGGTGCAAGTACCGGCACTGGATGTCTATGAGACGGACGACGCGGTGGTGTTGAAGGCGGACATGCCCGGCCTTTCGAAAGATCAGATCGAGGTGAACCTCGCGGACTCCACGTTGACGGTGACCGGCGAAAAGAAGAAAGAGGCGGAGGTAAAGGTAAAGGAGGAGCACTACTATCGGAGCGAGCGCTCGTTCGGCTCGTTCTCGCGGACGGTGCACCTGCCTGCCGACGTGAAGTCGGCGGCGGCAAAAGCGACCTTCAAGAACGGTGTGCTCGAGGTGCGTCTGCCGAAGACCGATGCGGCGCGCCGCAAGGCCATCAGGGTAAAGGTCGACTGAGCGCCGTAGATCGACGGGTTGCGCAGCCAGCGGCCGGCGGCAATGCCTGCACCTAGGGAGCCGCGGTGGCGCGCTCGTCACCGCCGCGCAGGCGCTGCCGAGCCATAGCAAGCAGCTGGATCACTTCTTCATCGCGCGTCTGCCCGAAGTCGGCATAGAATTGTCCGACGGCGTGAAAGAACGTGGGAGTGAGTAGGCACACGACGTCGTCGACCTCGTCGCGCAGGGCTTCAACCGTCTCTGGCGCCGCAACCGGGACCGCCAGCACGAGGCGCTTCGGGTAGCGCCGGCGCACGCCACGTAGCGCCGCACGCATCGATGCCCCGGTGGCAATCCCGTCGTCGACGACGATCACCGTGCGCCCATCGATCGGCTCGGCTGCGTGGCCGCTTCGGTAGCACGCTTGGCGCCGCTGAATTTCATGCGTTTCCAGCGCGACCTCACCTCGCAGGTACTGGTCCGAAACCTGCAGCGCCCGCATGACGTCACGGTTCAGCACACTTTGCGGGTGATCCCCATCGGCCACTGCGCCAATGGCCAGCTCGGGCTCGCCGGGCGCTCCGAGCTTGCGCACGACGACGATGTCCAACGGCGCATCGAGCGCGAGCGCGATTTCAAAGGCGACAGGAACGCCGCCGCGTGGCAGCGCCAGAACGACCGGCTGCGTGGCTCGGTAGGGAAAGAGGCGCGCCGCCAATTGTCGTCCGGCATCTCTACGGTCCTTGTACATTTTGAGACCTCCTTCCGCGCGCTTCACCAAGTAGCGTGCGAGCCACTCGCTGGCCAACGAGGCAACCTTCTTCAAGGCTCCTGGCTCTTCGCAGAGATGGCTCGCACCGGGCACAAATGACGAGTTGTCGTGCGCACCTCCGTTGCTCGTACGCCTGCTCGTTCAAGCCGATGACGACCGCATCGACGCTGCCGACAATGAGCAGGGTGGGCGCCGGCACCCGCGCATTGTGATCCGTCAATGCGGCGGTCAGGTTCGCTGTGTCCATCGGACACCTCGCTTGTCACTCCCGTGTGAGGAGTATGCAACCTGGGCGCCATCAGTGTGATGCTGAAAACGTGGCGCTCGCCGGATCTTTGACGCGCGCGCTTCTCACCCTTGCAAGTCTGGACAGCGTGTCGTCGAAGGAACGTGAACACCAAACTGGCCGGCTGGATCACGACGTGACATCGGAACGCGACGCACGCCATGTGCAACGAAGAGCCGACTTGGGTTACGCCGCCACCGAGGCACGCGTGCTCGCCTGCCACGGTGGCGTCTGATGGAGCGCCAGCAGCGTGCGTTCGATGGCCTCTCGCGTGCCCCAATCGCTCCAGGAGACATCGTCGACACGGAGGACCATCAGATGTTGGGGAATATGCGCGAGCACGGCGCTGGAGAAGTTCCAGCGCGACAACGTTCGATAGAAGTCGGTGAGCGCGTGGGTCGCTACGTCTCGCAGGCGCGCATATTCCTCCGGAACCGTGAGCTCAATGAGCGCCAGCATGCGTCGCACTTGAAAGACCATCACGAACGAGTTCCACAGCCCGCCCGAGCTGAGCAGCTGGCTGGCCAACTCGTAGCTCGGTTTCTCGGCGAACGCCTCCACATGGTAGGCAGTATCTTCCGACCGGCCGCTCCACATGCGGTGCGACGGTTTGACGTAGCCGTAACCCGTGTCGGGATGGTCGGGACGAATGCCCAGCAGCGCGACCTTGTCGGGAAACCGTTGCACCATGCGGACCGCGCGTGAGATATGGGCCGCAAAGGCACGGTCGTCACTGACGTAGTGATCGCTGGGCATGACGATGACGATGGTCTGAGGATCCTTTTGGGCCAGTTGCTGGAGCGCGAACATGAGCCCCGGGCCGTTGTCGCGGTTGCAGGGTTGAACCAGTACGTTCTCGACCGGCACGCTGCCGAGTTGGTCGCGGCCAATGGCGAGGTGATCGTTGTTGACAACGATCAGGATCCGCCGCGACGGGGTGACATGCCGCGCCCGATCGAGCGTGGCTTCCAGCAGCGAGCGCTCACCCAGCAGCCGGCAATACTGCTTGGGGATTGGCGCGCCGGCGATCTGGCGTGTCAGCTCTTGTAGTCGCGTACCGTCGCCGCCGGCGAGAACGAGCGTCCAGGGGTTCGGTGATGTCGCTCCAGGCATACGGGTTCTCCTGTTACATCGGTTGCCCTGACTGAGATTCCGCTGAAGGGGCGGGGTTTCGCGCCGCCTAAAGCAATCTGCAGGCCTGTTGCTCAATTTGGCTGGACACTTGTCCCTGCAGTCGGAAGCGGTGCCGCGGTTCCGCATTGTGGGAAGAATGCATGGACACCCTTGTTCGACTTTGAGAGACGGTGCGTCATCCTGTTGGAAGTGTCGCTCGCTGGAATCCGTCTCAGGCCCAAGAATGCTCGCTGAGAAACGCATGCCCGGTAGGTGGCTGATGTTGTTGTCCGGAAGTTGCTCTGGTGGGAGTGAGAGCCGGCCGGTCGGTTGGTTCCGGAGGATCGCGATGTCGATAGAGGATGACGTACGCCAATGCTGTGATGACATTGAGGACGTTCGCAACGACGCCGCGCGCGTGAGAATGGCTGGTGCCGAGGATGCCAAGCAGCATTTCGCCAAGTTCGATTCAAAGCTCGATCGATTCCTGCACGAGGCGAGGGAGGTTCGGCAAAAGATGGATGCGGGCGTTCGCGAGGGGTTGGACGGTCTCCTGACGGCGTGGCGTGACGGCCGCAATCGCCTGCGAGCTCACCTCCGGCTGATCGAAGCCGAGAACATGTTGACCTCCGCCCAGCGCCTGGCCAGAGATCAGTACTACGTTGCTGCGGAGAGCGCGCTGACAAGCGCGTTGCGGTTGGTCCAGGATTCCTCTGCGTTGCTGCCGGCGGCGGACGCGCACCTGGCCGAGTTGGTACAGAAGATCGAGCGCGCCACCCGAGAGATCGGGGAAGAAGGCCAGGCCGCGGCGGTCCGACTAGAAGGCGTCGTGGAAATCAATGAGCGTTTGCTGGCTGACCTGGAACAGTAGAGGCGGTGCAATCGTGAAACGAGTGATGGGAACTCAATTGGCGCGTCGTCTGGCGGTCGTGGTAATTCTGGCCTTCCTCGGAACAGTAAGTGTTGCCGCGGAGCCCGAGAGCCCGGGCAAGGCAACCTACACGCGTTACTGCAGTGCTTGCCATGGGCGGGAGGGCAAAGGAGACGGCGCGGTGGCGAACTGGCTGACCGCGAAGCCGACCGACTTGACGCAGCTTGCCAAGAACGCCGGCGGCGAGTTCCCGATGCTGAAAGTCATTCAATCCATTGATGG
>CAZTDK010000081.1:0-13436 GCA_964611965.1 uncultured Binatia bacterium (SeqCode)
GCACTGAGAATAATCATATGACCTCCGCGCTGCTCGCAGTTGGCAGATTCAACAGTGAAGATCCGGCTCTCCGAATTTGTCTGTCCCTTGCCCATGAGTCGTCTCCATACGTATGGCATCACCGAGGCCGCCGGCGGCTGGACGGCAGGAGGGTCTGCCGCCCAGCCGCGATGCGGGTGCGTCGGTGAGCGCACTTCACGGCGTCGGTGTCGGTGTCGGGTTGCACGCGCTCGAACACGCCTTGTACGTGGCGGCACACGCCGGGAGAGCTGCGGCTTCGGTGGTGATGCAGGGCTGGACGCACGTGATCAATGTGCTCACGTCGGTGAGGCAGGCTTGCGAGGACCGATCGGCCGCGCAGTCAGTCTGTGCGCTCGCGATTGTCGCCGCGCAGGTTTGCTCCGCGCAGGTGAGGGCAGCCGACTCGGCGGCATCGCGGCAACTGTGCTCAGCCTCGACGCAGTCGTTGCGGCAGGGGAAGATCAGTTGCTCGATCAACGGACCGAAATGCAGCACGCCAAATCCGCCCGGTCCGCCGTGTAGGCCAGGACCTTCCGGGCCAGGACCGTCCGGCCCACCTCCGCCGTGAGGAAAGGGACGCGCCCAGGCCTGCACGGTCAGCGCGAGTGTGCCAATTGCGAGGATTGCCGCCATCGACTTCCAATGTGTCTTGATCATGTAAGATCTCCTGTCAGTTGGTTGTTGGAATTACAGTGAGTGAATGCATTGTTGACCGGCATTACGGAACGTCACCCCGGGTCGAGAAGACATTCGCCGCCGAGACCGGGGTGCCATCTCATAGACTCCTCCTTTCGTTTTCAGGGCCGCGGGCACCCGTTGAGGGCGTACGTCACCGCCGCGACAATCTCATCGACCGTCACCATGCCGTCCCCGTTTGCATCCAAGGCGTTACAGACGCCGAGGTCGGCGCTGCCCAGGACAACGGCGACACCAGTGACCATCTCGTCGACGGTGACGGCACCGTCGCCATTGCAGTCACCGGTACACGGAAGAGCGGCCGCGGCTGCAAACATCGTTGCCGCGACCTGGTAGGCACCGGCGCCCAGATTGCGCCTGATCAAAACATGCCAAGTGCCCGAACGGGGTGCGGTGATCTCACAGGATCCAAACGGCGTCGGGTTGGTGTCGGCGCAATCAAACACCTGCGTGGTGGGCGCGCTCCCGGCGCGCGCGAAGAGATCGAAGTCGTTCAGCTCGCTGGCAAACCCCGAGCCGCTGCCGATCTGTGCGTTGAGCGCGATGCGTAGCACCGCGGTCCCATCCGGAACTTCGAACTGCGCGCGCGCCTCCGAGCCGGCCGAGGAGAGATCGCCGTCGCTCAATGAAGTCGTGGTCAGTGCCGTGCCCACGGCCGGGAGATCGCAGCTTTCAGTGCCCAAGTCGGTACCAGCGGTGTCTGCAATCCATGCCCGGTTGACGAAGACATCGGCGTCGAATGCGCTGTCGGGCGCCAAGCAGTTGAAACTGTGGCCACCCGAAGTGACGCCGGCGAGAACCATGCCGCCGCCGAAATCCACAAAGAGCGGTCCGCCAGAATCGCCCTCGCACGAGTTGGCGCCGCTGCCGCCGAATTCCCAGCAGATGTGCGCCTCGCTGGGAATGTCCGTTGGACAAGCCGCGGTGGTCACCGTGCCCATACGCTTGAGGCCGCTGTCGTCGGTGCTGCCGCGGCCCGTAGCGGTGGTGCCGTAGCCGACGATGGTGGCGGCAGTGCCGATCTCCGGTCGGTGCGCCGTGTTGAGGGCGCTCGGAGCAACGCCCGTCACCGGCGTGGCGAGGGTGATGACCGCAACATCTCCGCCGACTGCAAAGGTGTAGTTGGGGGCGATGGCAACATCGGCGACCGGAACGATGCCGGCTGCTTGAAGGAAAACGCGTAGCGTAGAGGGGTCGGACTTTCCTTCGCGTTCGCAGGTGGCGGCATCGCTCGCGTTGTCCGGGCACACGCAGTGTGCGGCCGTCAGGAATGTCCGACAGCCGATGAGGATCCCGGAGCACGCGCCGTAGAAGCTGGACGCGGTGGCATCAGCGTACAACAGCAACGCGCCGACTGACGGGTAGCCGGATGTCGCCTGCCCGTTAACGATCAGCGCCTGCACCGCGAGTGGCTGAGCCCGTGTGGACTCGGGGACCGTCGCTGCGTTCTCCGCCGCGACCGGCAGGGAAAATGTTGCGCAGAGCGCACCTGCAAGCACGAGTGTCAGAGCCCGGATCACCACCTTTGCGCGTGAGGCGCGCGCTCGGCGCGCCGGCACAGCGGAGTTGCTGCGTGGAGCGATGGCTGCCAACCTCTGACGGACCTGAGAAGTTTGATTCCTCATTCGAACTCCTTCGCGTCGCATTGCGTGGTTAATATTCCCACGCGCGACGAAGAGTACGTGGGAATATTTCCCACGTCAAGTGGAATTCTGGAAAAATCTGTGGTAAATAATCCCACGGTCTTGGGGTCTATGGAAAATTCCACCGCTACCGCCGTGCCCGAGACGCTCATCGCAGCGATGCAACGCCTGCTGAGGCCGTTGGTGCGGCTCCTGATTCACCGCTCGATTCCATTTCCGCTTGCAGCGAATCTGCTGCGGCGGATCTACATCGACGTGGCGGTGAAGGAATTCCCCGTCGCGGGGAAGCCGCAGACGGACAGTCGCATCACGCTGATAACTGGGGTGCATCGCAAGGACGTGAAGCGCTTGCGCGGCGAGCCGCATCTGGCGTTGCGCCCGCCGCGCGTCGCTTCGCTGAGCTCCCAGCTCATGGCGCGTTGGACGACGTTGCCGGAATATCTCGACGAGCATGGGGCCCCGCAACCGTTGCCCCGGTTGCCATCGGGCGGTGAACACTCCTTCGAGTCGCTGGTGCGCTCACTCAACACCGATATCCGACCGCGCGTCGTACTCGACGAGTGGCTGCGTCTCGGCATCGCGCAGCTCGACGAGCAAGACCGTGTGCACCTGAATGTCCAGGCGTTCGTGCCGGCGCGTGGTTCAGAGGAGATGACGTATTATTTCGGGCGTAATCTCCACGATCACGTCGCGGCGGCAGTGCACAATATGCTGGGTGGAGCGGAGCCATTCCTGGAGCGCAGCGTGCACTACAATAACTTGAGTCCGGCGGCGGTGGCGGAGTTGACCGAGTTGGCCAAGCTGCGCGGCATGCAGGTCTTGCAGGAGCTCAACGCGCGCGCGTTGCAGTTCCAGCAACGGGATTCGGGAACACCCGGGGCTTCACACCGCGTCAACTTTGGCGTGTATTTCTTTCGTGAAGACGAGGCAGCCGAAGGCGCGGAGCAGGCCGATGACGACTGAGCGGCGTCTGCGACACGCGCTGGTGGCCCTGCTTTTCGCGCTCCTCTCGTTTGCCGCACCGGCACGGTGTGCGGCGCAGCGCGGCTGTGCCGGCGGCGGCCGGCCGCGTCCGGATGAGGGCGGCATCGGTGGGACGGGGATCTCCTCGATGCGTCCCGATGATGGAGGCATCGGCGGTACCGGCTTCCGGCCCTCGCGTCCGGACGACGAAGGCGGCATCGGTGGGACAGGCGTCTCCGCGGACGCCGACACGGGTGTCATCGGCACGGTGACGGGTTTTGCGAGCATCTGTGTCGGCGGGGTCGAGATTCACTACGGCACCGACACCCCCATCCGGATTGACGGGCAAGCCGCCGCGGCGGCACAGCTCGCGGTCGGGCAGGTGGTCGAGGCCGTAGCGAGCGGCAGTGGTACGGAGCTGCAGGCGCAGCAAATCTCCGTGCGCCACGTCGTCAGCGGGCCAGTGACGCGCGTCGATGCGCTGCACAATGAGATCGACGTCGTTGGTCAGACGGTATCATTGTCTCCGCTGACCCGTGCCGCCGACGGGGAATCCGCCGCGGTCGCAACCGCATTCCCGCTCCAATCGTATGTGCAGATCAGTGGCATGCGCCGCGAAGACGGAATCGTGGTGGCGTCGCGCGCCAGCCGTATCGAGCCGCGCGAGCTTGCGCACGTGGTGGGACCCGTTACCAACCTCGATGCCGGGATGCTCTGGATTGCAGGCACGGCGGTGCGCCTCGAAACCCCGGTGTCCGTCGCCATCGGCGATGAGGTGCACGTCGCGGGTCACTGGGACGGCACTGCGCTTGCGGCCAACTCGGTCGTGGCGATGCCGCGCGTTCCGTTTGACGGCCACGTTGCGCGCGTCGAAATCGAGGGGTTCGCACGCGCAACCGCTGGGGGGCAGTTGCAGGTGGGCGCTTTCGCGGTCGAGGTGTCCCCGGCAACGGCGCAAGATGTGCAGCGGCTGTCCGGACTCGATACGCGCATCCGCGTTCAAGCCGTCGTCCAGAATCGCCACGTGATCGTTGAACGCATCGGCGTCATGGATGAGTTGCCGTCGCTTCCGCCGCTGTTACCGCGTGATGCCCCCGCGTCGAGCGGCGGCAGAGTTGGCGAGGGGCGGAGTGCCGGTGCCGCCCCGCCGCCAGATCCATCGAGGCCCGGAGAGGGGGGAGGCCCGCCGCCTCACGATGACTGGGGTGCGAAGGCGGAGGGCGCCGGCGCGCCAGAACCCATGTGGAACGATCGTCCGCCAGTACCGCAACCGGGTGATCACTCTTCCATGCCACCGATGCCGAATCGTCCCTCGTTGCCGGAGCCGCCCGATCGGCCGGCGCTGCCGCAAATTCCCGATCGCCCGCCGATCCCGCAGCCGCCCGATCGTCCGTCACTGCCGCGGCCGCCGGATCGCCCGCCTCGTCCCGATCGCCCGCCGCTTCCGGTGAGACCAGAGATCCCGCACCGGCCGTGACGGCGGCAGTGGATGGCGAGATTACTCATCCCTCATCACTGATCAGTCATCAGTGACTCCTGTCCGCATCGCGACATCACCACGAGTACGCCAACTGCAGGCCGGTGCCGGCATCGGGACTGCCCCGCGCGAGGCCCGCGGAAGCGTAGAGGTCGACGGACCAGTGCGGGTCGATCTGCCACGAGCCGAACGGAACCAGATCGAGAAGCTCGCCCACTCTTGCCGAGGGTGACTGCCGGTAGTCCAGAAATAGCCCGGCGTGCACTGGCTCGATGATGCGGTAGATCATGCCGATGGAGCCTACCAGAACGTTGTCCAAGTCAGTGCCCGGCGGGCTCCCCAGGAAGCGATAGCCAACCATGGCAAATGGCGTGCATTTCCCCAGTTCCTCAAAGGCCTCGAGCTCGAAGCCGTAATCGAACTCGCCAGTCCCGAGGCCCGCGCTCCGGCTCGCGGTCGGAAACTTGATGAGCGCTGCCACATCCACGAACGGCATCCACGTCGCCAGCGGATCAAACGTGTATGCGCCGCGCAGGAGCACGTCGCCGAGCCCATCGGCCGTGCCGCCGGCGGTCGGAGCTACGGCACCGCCGACTGGCACGATTCCGGCCGGGCCGCTGATCCGCAGATACGGTACGGTTCCCTGGATGGTCCACGCGCCGATCTCTGCCTTGGCAATCAGTGGTACATACGCGATCTCGGTGGTGCTCGACGTGCCATAGGTTCCGGAGCTGTAGTGATAGCCGAGACTCACTTTGAATTTGAGATCGATGGCGACGGCTTGCCGCGCACACATGCTGGCGAGCGCGACGAGGGCGAGGACCACGAGTGGCAGCCGAAACTGCATGACGTCGCTGCTACGGCATCGCGGGGCGAACCACAAGGAGGCTCACCCCCCCCAACGTGCCGGGGACGCGGATTGATGCGCGCGCAGAGCATCGCGACAGGCGACGACGCCGTTCAAGGGTTCAAAAGCGATAACCGATGCCTCCAAGGACCACGTCGGAGTCCTGGTTGTAGTTCGTAATGATGCGGTGCCATGAGGCTCTGACGTTCCAATGTGACCAGATGAGATAGCTGCTGGTCAGCGTAACAACTCCCGCCAGCCGTCGGTCGTCGTTGTCCGGCTGCGCCCCGCGCTGATGGTCGATGACGATCAGCGCGGAAACGGCGCGAGGTCTGGCCGTGTCGGAGCCCTCCTCATGGGTCAGCTTGCACCTCCCGAGCCAAGAAAAATCAGAGTCCGATTGTACGAGGAATCTGTCGGACTTGGGTTCCTAGCGACCAACGGGAGCGGACCATAGAATAGAAGCCGCCCGCGGGGCCTGGCGAGATTGCGATTCCATTCCAACACGCAATTCCAACACGCAATTATTCTTTACGCAATCCTCGTACCGCGTAGACTGAAATGCAGTGGGCGCGCCTTGATGTGCAACTGGGTTCCGTATGCTGTAGAAAGAACCGCAAAGCTGATCAGGTGAGGAGGGAGAGATGGGAGCAAGCTGGGTCAGGCGGGTAATGATGGTGGCGTTGCTGTCTACAGCGGTGTTGACTCGTCCGGCGTCGGGTGAGTCGACCAAGTGCACGATGAAGTACTCGATGGCCGGATGGTCGGTGCTCTACTCGACGGCGACCGGCAGCGGCACGATCACCTGCGACAATGGCCAGTGGGCACGGGTGGCGCTGCGCGCGAAAGGTGGCGGGTTGACGGCTGGCAAGTCGAAGATCTCCAATGGCAGCGGAACGTTTTCCGATGTCGCGGACATCGACGAGCTATTCGGAAGCTACGCGTCGGCGGACGCGCATGCCGGCATGGGCGAGTCGTCATCGGCCCGGGTGGTCACCAAAGGGACGGTCTCACTGGCATTGTCGGGAACCGGCAAGGGCATCGACCTGGGCGTCACCTTCGGCGAGTTCGTGATCAAGCGGCAAGCGGCCAAGAAGACGAAATAGGCTCCGTCCTTGCAGGCGAAACCGGATCGGAGCACGATGCCGGCCCGAGGCCACCGTGACCGAGACAACTGGCAGCCGATTCTCCCCGTTCTTTGCGTTTGTCGTCGCCAGACGCTGGTACATTGTTGCCTGCTATGCCCTGCTGTTGATTCCCAGCGCGTATTTCGCGGCGCGGGTGCGCCAGGACAATTCTCTCGATCGACTGATTACCGCGAGTGATCCGGACTACGTCGCCACGCAGGATTTTCAGCGCGTCTTCGGTGCGGGCGAGTTCGCGCTGCTGTTGGTAGAGGCCGACCAACCGTTGTCGCCAACGGTGATCGAAGAGGTGGACCGCATCGAGCGCGCGCTGCGTCCGATCGCGCACGTGACCGCAAATTCTGCGCTGTCGGTATTTCGGCGCGCCCGCGCCGGCTTCGAGCCGACAGCCGAGCAAATCGAGGCCTTCCGGGAGTTCGTCACCGGCACCGACTTGTTTCGCAAGCAAGGCTTGGTCGGCGACCGCTCGTTGGCCATCGGGCTGATCATCGACGTGCACGGCAACGAGGAGCGCGGGCGGACGCTGGCGGCGATCGACCTTGCCATCGAGCAAGCGGTGCCGGACGCCGTGGCGCGGCAGGCGCTTCACAAGCTGGGGCAACCGTACGTCAACGTCTATCTCGATGACACGCTGCGCTCGGCGTGGCGCTACTTCGTGTTGTTCACCGTATTCGTCATTGTCTTCAATCTCGTGCTGTACCGCTCGCTGCGCACCCTCACGGCATTTCTGATTACGCTCGGGGTCTGCTTGGCAACCTCCGTCGGCTACATCGGGGCGACCGGCGGCATGCTGACGATCGTCTCACCCATGGTGCCGATGACGATTCTGGTCACCGCAACGGCAACGTTGGTGTACATTCATTCACGCTTCGTCGAACGGCCGGCAGACTCGTCGGTCGACGCGCATCAAATCTTCGCGTTGACCAACAAGTTTGTGGCGTGCACCGCGTCGCTGTTCGCAACGGCGGCCGGCTTTGCGGCGCTGATGGTGTCCAATATCCGGCCGATTCACGAGATGGGCCTCTGGGTTGCGGCCGGAATGGTGTTCACGTGGGTCATTGTGTTCACCCTCTTTCCGGCGTTGCAAAAGATCCTGCAGACGCCGACCGAGCAGGAGCGCGGCCCGGCGGGCGCGTGGCTGATTCGCTTCGCCACCTGGTTGCCGCGCTTCACCTATCGCTGGCGTTGGGCGCTGGTCATCGGGTCGTTGGTGTTGAGCGCGTGCGGCGGCATCGCGTTGTTCGGGTTTCCGGGCCTCATCGGGCGGGTGCCGATTCTGACCGATCCGGTCGAGTACATGGATCACGACTCGCCGCTGTACAAGGACATCCGGCGCCTGCAGCCGATGATCCCCGGGCTGTCGATCACCCAGGTGTGGCTCAAGGGGCCGCTCGGCGCCGTGTCCGATCCCGGTGTGCTGACGGGCCTGCACAGCTTTCAGCAAGCGCTCGAAGGCGATCCTGATGTTGGCGCGGCCGTCGATCTGACGACGATCTTGCGCATGTTCCGCTATGTCGGGGGAGCCGGCGACCGCTGGCCCGACGACCCCCAGGAGGTCGAGCAGCTTGCCGGCGATCTCGAAGGCTTGATGGCCACCGAGCCGATGCTGCAGGGCTTTGTGCAGCCGCACATGCTGGCGCAGACACAGGTGACGGTGATCACGCGCACGGCGGAGTACGAAGGGTTTCAACGCCTCGATGCCTCGATTCGCCGACACTGGCAGGCAGCGGTTGCGGCGCATCCCGCGCTGCACCAGTTCGAGATGCGCACGGTCGGATTGAACCCGTTGCACGCCAAGATGGCGCAGAACCTGGTGCCGACGCTGATCGAGAGTTTTGGATTGACCATGATCGTCATCTTCGGCGCGTTTCTGCTTGTTTTCCGCAACGGCACGGCGCGGCTGATGGCCATGATTCCCTCCATCTTCGCGATCCTGGTGATGTTCCTGATCATGCGGTTGTGCGGCATGCGGCTCAACATCGCGACGATCCTGATTGCCTCCACGGTGCTCGGCACGTCGGAGAACGATCAGATCCATTTCTTCTATCACTTCCTCGAGAAGCGGCAGGACGGAACGGTAGAGGAGTCGCTGCGCCACACCTTGCGCATTGCCGGGCGGGCGATCATGTTTGCGACGCTCATCAACGCCGGCGGCTTCCTCGCCTTTGGGCTCGCCGATCTGCCGCCGATGCGTCAGTTCGGGGTCCTCGCGGCGCTCGCCTTCGTGCTCTCGATGGTGGCGGATTTCACCGCCCTCCCGGCCGCACTCTGGATCCTGTTCCGCGCCCGCCCGGATGCTGAGTGAAGCTGAGACGCGAATCGATCCACAGACGGTAGCGGGCGGTTGGCCACAACCAACAGAGAATCACGAAAAGGGGAAAGCACGAAAAAGAGGAAGGATTGCCGCTTCTTCCCTTTTCGTGCTTTCGAGATTTCGTCTTTTCGTGATTCTCCGACGGCCAGGCGGTCGCCACTCTGACGCCCGCCACCGGCGCTACAGTAACCGAGCCGTGGCGATGCGGTGAATCTGGTTCGTCCCTTCGAAGATCTGCATCAACTTCGCGTCGCGCACGAGCTTGCTGATCGGGTGGTTTCCGGTGACCGCGGCGGGGCCGATGATCCGCAGCGCGTCGTCGACCAGACGCACGCACGCATCCGACGCAAACACCTTGGCCATCGCCGCCAACTTGAGGTTGGGAGCGCCCAGGAGTCTGCCGCTCGCCGGATCGCGGCGGCGGTCGTTCTCACACAGGGCCCGCCAGACGAGATTGCGGGCTGCTTCGACCGACGTCGCCATATCGAAGAGCCGCATGGCGACTCCCTGGTCGTCCAACAGCGATGGGGTTGCCCGGCGCGCGTGCGCCAGCGCCAGCTCCGTTGCCTGCCGCGCCACCCCGACGCAGATGGCGGCGACCAGCGGCGTCGAAATCGAGATGGTCTGCGTCAGACCGATGGCCCCGATGCCTTCGCGCCCGAGCAGGTCGTCCACCGGCACGCACGTTTCCTCGAACAACACCTCCGCGGCGGGGCAGGCGCGCTGTCCCAGCTTCTGTTCCACCCGGCCGATGCGCACGCCGCTCGCCTCAACCGCGAAGAATGAGAGGCCGCCGAGCGCGGCCTTGGTGGGGTGGGTGCGCGCCAAGACCGTGTACAGGCGCGCCACACTGCCGTTGGAGATGAAGCACTTGCGACCCGACAAGAGGTAGCTGTCGCCGTCGCGCTGCCCGCGCAGCTGCACGCCGAACTGCGGGTGCCCCGACGCGGCCGCCGAGCCGGCGGCGGCTTCGGTTACGGCAAACGCGCACAGGAACCGCCCACTCTCGTCCGCGGTGATGCGCCCGAGCCAGCGCTGCTTCTGCGCTTCGGAACCCAAGAGCACGATCGGTCCAATGCCGAGAATCGAGGCGCCGAATATGGTGGCCACGCCGGCACAGGCGGCGCCGAGCTCCTCGAGCACCAAGCCGGCGGACAGGTTGTCATAGCCTGCGCCTCCGTACGTCGTGGGAATCAGCATCGTCGTCAAGCCAAAGCGGATGCCCTTCTCGACGACGGGCCACGGGAACGCTCCAGCGTCGTCGATGGCGACGACGGCCGGGGCGATCTCGCTTTGTACGAACGCCCGCGCGCGCGCCTGCCGCTCGCGCTGCTCATCGGATAGCTCAAAGCCAACCATCACGGTCCTCGGCAATGCTCTCGTCAGCGCCCGCCACCGGCCAGGCGTTGTCCGCCCGCTTCCGGAACGGCGAAGCGCCGCGTGCCCACCAGGAATCGCGGGCGTCCCAGCAATGCCAGCGACGGGATCACCGTCAGCGTCGCCAGCGCGCTCACGCTGACGATGATGGCGGTCAGCACGCCGAGGCGCGTCCAGATGCTGAAGCCCGCAAACGGCAAGACCATATACCCCAAGGCAACCGCCGAGGCGACGAAGAAGATGGCTTTGCCTGAGGTGTGCAAACCGGCACGCACGGCATCTTCCAACGACGCCGCGGTCGCCGCCTCCTCGCGCACACGAAAGATGAGATAAATGGCGAAATCGGCACCGATACTGATCCCCATGGCGGTGATTGCCGCCGTCGTCATGTCGAGCCAGGTGTGCGACCAGCCCATGATTCCCAAGTTGACGACAACGGCGAGCGCCAGCGGCAGCAGCACGAACAGGCCGCCGAGGATTGAGCGCAACACCAGCGCCGACAACAGAAAGATGATGCCCCCCACCTGCAGCGTGTTGATGATCTTGTCGTGCACCACGATGTCGTTCATTGCCGTCTGGACCCCGAGCGTTCCCCCCGCGATCTCGACGGTCACGGGAAGACCGCGGAAGCGTTGCGCGGCGTAGTCCTGCAACTGGCTCAACAGCGCGCGGGAGAACGCCGCGCTGTCGGTTTTGCTCAGGGCGCGAATGACCGCCCGTTGATAGTCCGCATCGACGAAGGCGCTCAGGCCGTCCGGCCCGGCCGACATTCCGTATAGCAGGAGATATTGAGCGATCAGCCGCTGATTGTCGGGGATCGTGTAATACGCCGGATCACCGTTGTTCGCCGCCTGATGCATGCGCTTGACGTGATCGGCGATCGAGGTGATCCCGCCGATCTTCGCGTTCCGCTCCATGAACGATTCGAAGTCGCTGACCGCCTTCAAGACCTCGGGATCCTCCATCACTCCTGGTCGCTCACCCTCCAGGAGCACGCGCAGGGATGCCGTTCCAGGCAACTTCTCATTGAGAAGCGCGTCGTCCTTGCGCACCTGCGTGCGCGACGAAAACCACAAGCGGAAGCTGTTGTCGACGCGGAGCTCCAAGACCCCGAGGCCGGCGGCGCAGACAATCGCCATAACCAACACCAGGACGATGTGGGGCCGCTGCACCACGACATCTGCGAGCCGGCCGAGCGCACGGTCCAGCCACGATGCCTGCCCCTCGCGGTACAGCTCGCGGGTTTTGGGCGCGGGCAGGAGACAACGGCACGCCGGCGTAAAGGTCATCTCGATCACCAGCGCGCTCAGGATACCGGACGCCAGCAGCAGACCGAAGACGCGGACGCTGGTGATCCCGACGGTGGTGAGCGAGGCAAAGCCCGCCGACGCAATCAGTCCCGCGGTGAGCATGACCGGGCCGACGGCGGTAATCGAACGAATCACGGCCTGTTCACTGTCGCCGACGATGGCAAACTCTTCGTAGTAGCGCTTGAGAATCTGCACTGCGTGCCCCGCGGCCACGGCTAGGATCACGACGGGTGTAATCGCGCTCCACGTGTCCATCGGCTGCCGCAAGCAACCCATGATGCCCAAGGCCCAGACCACGCTCAACAACGCGGTGACCAGGGGCAAGGCCATCGCCTGTATGGTGCGGAAGGCTTCGTAGTGGATGATGCCGATGACGACCACGGCCAGCGGGAACAGAATCGCAATGAGCCCGGTGTAGTGGGCCAGGGCAGCGCGCAGGATCGGAGCTCCCGCGAGCGCGATCGTCACACTCGCGTCGCGCTCCGGTGCAACCGCGGTTTCGATGCGCTGCGCGATGGCGACGTCCGTCAGGCGATCGTCGAACTCGGCGACGATCACTGTGGCGCTGCCGTCGTCGGAAACGAGATGGTTGCGCAGGACCGGGTCGTGTTGCACCTCGTCGCGCAATTGCGCGGCCTGCTCCGGCGTGGTGGGCGGGTGTTCCATCAGCGTGTGCACGTCCATGCCCTCGGCACCGGCGACCACGGCCTTTACATACGGTGCCGCCAGACTGAATAAACTGGTTTCGATCACGCCGGGGGTCGCACGCAGCGCCTCGGTAATGCGTGCAACTTTGCCCAGGATCGCCGGCGTGAATATCTCGCCACGACTGGCCACCACGCCGATGATGGCGACGGCTTCACCTCCGAAGAGATCGGAGATGCGATTTTGAATGACTACGTAGGGGTGCTGGTCCGGCAGGTTGGCGCGGCGCCGGATCTCCATGTGTACGTAGCGCAGTTGCGTCGCCAGCAACGCGGTCACCGCCAGGACGGCAACGATCACCGCCACGCGGTGACGGACGATGAATCGGATGTATTGCTCCATCCTGTTTGCCCGGGTTCTCGGCGGGAGGCAGCTATAGTGCACGCGAGCGTCGCGTACAAGGAGGGTTCTTTGCTGCGTGGCCCCGGGGGTACAAACTCCTGTTGACTGGACCGCTGACCCCGTTTAGCGTAGGCGCCATACTCTGGCAGCCTGACGGATCTCGCAGCCTGCAGCGAACCCAGCGGGAGTGAATCGTTGCACGGATGGCGGTCGCAGGCCTGAAAGGATCACACATGGCTGAGGCGGCGCTCTCTTCCACTGCACGACCCGACCGCATCGATGTGGAGCTCGAAACCATTCTCACGTCGTACGACACGAGTTACGCCTGGAACTATGGCAGCGTAAAGGCCGGGCTGCGTGACCTCTACGAAAAGGCGAAGCGTGAGCAGTGGAACGGCACCCAGCAGTTGCGCTGGGAGACTTCGGTTGACCCGGAGAGCGAGATTATTCCCCAGATCTACAACCCGCTGGAGGAGTACGGGCCATACAAGAAGTTCAACCAGAAACAAGTGGCGCACTTCCGCCACGCCATGATGGCCTGGCAGCTTTCGCAGTTCATGCACGGCGAGCAGGGCGCGCTCATCGTGGCCTCGCAG
>CAZTDK010000082.1:0-1665 GCA_964611965.1 uncultured Binatia bacterium (SeqCode)
CTACTACAAGATCGGCTACGGCTGTGGGGCCGTGTTGTTGATCACGACGCTGGTGCTGCTGGCCACGGCGGAGACGCGGATGTGGCTGGGAATGGGGACGCTGCTGGTCGCGGGAATGCTCGCGGCCACGGTGTACGCCGGCGGGATCATTCTGCCACGCGCCACCGAGCTGCGGCCGCAGATCCATGACCCGGCTGCCCCGGCCGCTGCGAAAGACGAGTTCGACCGCCTGCATCGCCGCGCCGTCACCTTGAACGGCGCGGTCTTGGTGGGCGGAGTGATGCTTACGGTGATCACCGCCAGCAGGTTGAAGTTTTAGGGCCTGCGGCCGGCGTCTTTGCGATAGGTCGCTCGCCGTTGGGTCGTTGTGGGCTGCCAAATCCGACAGGCTGCTAGGATAAGGAAGTCAAAATGCAAAAGGCAAAAGTAATCTTGGCTCCTTTCACTTTTGCCTTTTGACCTTTGACTCTCACCCCCGTGCGCGCCGTTCTCTTCGACTTGTTTGGAACCGTGGTGCACTTTGCGCCGCGAGCGCCTGCCGCTGCGGGCGGGTGGCGCGCCGCAATGGGGTGGCTGCGCGAGGCGGCGGCGCGCGAGCTGCCGGCGGTGTCCTTCGACGAATTGCTACCAGCGCTCCTGCAGGTCAGTGAAGAAATCGTGCGCCAGCGTCCGCCCGAGTACTTGGAGGTGCCGTCGCGCGAGCGCTTCCGGCGCGCCCTGGCGCGCGTCGGCGTCGACGCCTCGGACATTGCTGAGCGGCTGTCGTTGGTGCACATGGCGTACCTGGCCTCGACGACGTGTTTGCCGGCAGGACATGGCGGCGTCCTCGAGTGCCTGGCGGCGCGCTACCGTCTGGGTCTGGTTTCGAACTTCGATCACGGACCCACCGCGCGGCGCGTGCTGGCCACCCATGGCGTTGAGCGGTTCTTCAAAGTGATCCTTATCTCCGACGGCTTCGGTCGCCGCAAGCCGCATCCGGCAATCTTTCAAGCGGCTCTACACGACCTCGGCGTGCGCGCCGACGAGGCGGTCTATGTCGGTGACAGTGCGGCCGACGACATCGTCGGGGCCACCAACGCGCAGCTCGCGGGAATCTGGATCAACCCGAAAGGTGAGCTCTTGCCTCCGGACACACCGCAGCCGCGTGCGGTGATTCGCGCGCTCGAAGAGCTGCCAGCGTTGCTGGAGCAGTGGCCTGGAAGCAGTGACAAGTGATGAGTGACAAGTGGGAGGGGGGAACCTCGGTTCCGTCCCTCCCACAATGGCCGCTGCAGCCCTTTGGCTAGTGAAGACTCAAATGGTGAGTCTTGGACTCATCACTTGTCACTGGTCACTCATCACTTCCTTCATCACTTCTTCGGCGTCGGCGTCCCTGGCGTTGCCTGCGGCGTCGGGGTTCCGGGCGCCGGGGTTGATTTCAGCGTTGGGGTCTTTGCGCTCGCCGTCGGGGTTCCGGCACGTGGCGTTGCGACAACCGGAGCGGCGACGCCAGCGACCGGTGACGGCGTCACGCTGCCGGCATTTCCAGCCTCCGGTGCGCCGCCCGCGGCTTGCTCCGCGCCAGGCACTTGCCCGCCTGGTTGACCAGGCGCACCGGGCGCGGTCCCCGCGTGCAACGCGCCAGCGACGGCCCCGGCGGCGTTACCAGCGGCGGCACCCGCCGCA
>CAZTDK010000082.1:1765-13427 GCA_964611965.1 uncultured Binatia bacterium (SeqCode)
CCCGCCGCAGCACCCGCAGGCCCACCAACCGCGGCGCCAGCCGACGCACCGGCCGACGCGCCGGCGGCACCACCGGCTACGCCACCTGCGACACCCCCAACGGCGCCGCCAACCGCAGCGCCAACGTTGGCAGCCCCGCCGCCACCCATACCTGGAGCGATGATTGCCGGCGCTTGTCCGGGCGCTGCTTGCGCCGGGGCGCTACCGCCTCCGTTGGGTTGATTGATCGGGACCGCGCCGTTGGCCGCGGTCGCCGGCAACCGGCCACCTTTCGAGTCGGACAAGATCACGTTCACCAGATTGATCGGACACTGCGTCGCGGTGGTCGCCGCATCGATGTTGAATTGGCACCTGAACAGCCACGTATCCTGCTTGATCGGCTCGACGTCGGACATTGAGAGCACCAGTGCTCGCAGCGTCGTCGTGTTGCGAACCTTCGTTGAAAGGTTCTTTTGGAGGACGGGATTCACGTCGCACGCCGCGGCGTCGGCGCCGCCCATCGCCACTGACAAGCAGTTGGAGTCCCAGGCAAGATCGGTTTGCATGCCGGCAACCAATCCGCCGCCGCCAGTCAGGGACACCTCGACTTCCACCGAGTCTCCGGGATTCCCGCCGGTTGCTTGGATACTGACGGTGGCCGCGAACGCGGTGGACGGCCCGGTGGCGACGCACAAGAAACCGGCCAGGGCGAGGCTCAGGTAGAGAGCAGGAAGCGCAGTCGCAGGTGATACTCTTCTCATCGTTCAAATCCTCCTTGGATGTCTGACTCGAGAACGCCGGCAACCATACCATGCGAAATCGCCGGAGGACAGTCGTGCGATCGGGAGGGCGGAGCCGTTAGCTGAAGGGGCTGTCCCAAAAATCAGACGAGACAACAGACGACAGACAGAAGACGACAGACGAAACGCAAAACCGGCAGGGATTTCGGTCTGTTGTCTGTCATCTGTTGTCTGTCGTCCCCCGGGTTTTGAGACAGCCTCTAAGACCCGCGGGCGCGCCCACTTTCGACTGCCGCGGGCTTCTGGCAATCTGGCGCGCAAGGAGGAGCCGCATGAAGTACGGACTGATGATGTTTGCCGCCGACTACGCCATCCGCGTCGATGATCTGGCACGCGAGGCGGAGGCCCGCGGGTTTGAATCGTTGTGTCTGCCCGAGCACACGCACATCCCTGCCAGCCGACGCAGTCCGTGGCCTGGCGGTCCCGAGCTGCCCAAAGAGTACTGGCACACACTCGATCTGTTCGTGGCGCTGACGGCGGCGGCCGCGGTGACCACGACGCTCAAGGTAGTCACCGGTATCTGCTTGCTGGTCGAGCGCGATCCGATCACCACGGCGAAGGAGGTCGCCAGCCTCGACCTGCTGTCCAATGGCCGCGTCATCTTCGGCATCGGCGGCGGCTGGAACGCCGAGGAGATGGAGAATCACGGCACCAACTTCGCGACGCGCTGGCAGTTGCTGCGCGAACGCGTCGAGGCGATGAAGAAGATCTGGACCGAAGATGTCGCCGAATATCACGGCGAGCTCGTCGACTTCGACCCCATCTGGTCGTGGCCCAAGCCGGTACAGAAGCCGCACCCACCCATCCTCCTGGGCGGCCATACGGCGAAGACCCTGGAACGCGTCGTCGACTACTGCGACGGCTGGCTGCCGATCGGCGGCCGCGCCAGCGACCTCGTTCCCAAGATCAAGCAGTTGCACGCCTTGGCCGAGAAGAAGGGCCGTGATCCACGCACCATTTCGGTCTCCGTCTTCGGCACTCCTCCCGACGAGCAGGCGATCCAGCAGTACCGCGACGCCGGCGTTGAGCGCGTGACCTTCGGATTGCCGTCGGCGTCGCGTGACACGGTGCTGCCGCTCATGGATCGGTACGCGGCGTTCGTGCAGCGCCTCGGGGGCTGAAAGGCTTGAGGGCTTGAGGGTTTGGGGGCTGGGAGCTGATCAGCGCACCTCCAGCCTACACGCCCGCACGCCCTCAAGCCCCTCCCGGTCTCAATTTCTCTTGACACATACGCGCCGGCCGCATAACCAACGCACAGCTTTCCGAAGGGGGACTTCCCGAATGCAACGTGCAACAGCCTGGTGGGCGACCACCGTTCTCGTCTGCAGTTTCGCTGCGGTCCATACACTGGTGACGCCGGTGGCGGCGCGTGCCGACGCCTGCGTTGGCGACTGCGGCGGCGACGGGACTGTCACCATCGATGATCTGATTAAAGGTGTGAACCTGGCGCTCGGCAACACGGGCGGCGATCCGTGCCCGAGCTTCGACCTCAATGACGATGGGATGGTCACGGTCGACGAGATCATCAAAGGAGTGAACGCGGCCTTGAGCTCCTGCACGGCGGTTCCGTCGGCAACGCCGACCACGATACCGACGGCGACAGCGTCGCCGACGCCGGCGGGAGTGATCGCGCTGTTCAACGCCGATGCGAGCAACCCGAACAATCCGTTCCCCAGCGATCGCTTGTTGGACGCCACCGGGCACGTCGCGTTGCCGCCCGCCTATCTGACCGCGTCGATCCCAGCCGGCAGCAAGTACAACTCGGTACGCAACGTCGGCGTCAAGACGGCGTCGCAGCTGTCGGCGTTGGACGGTTTCGGTACGTTCACGCCGCTCCGTATTCGCTTCAGCCGGCCCATGGTGGCCGACGCCGGCGGCAGTCCCCACGGTGTCATGGTCCTGGAATACAACAATCTGGGCGCGCTCCCGGCGCCGATTACCACGTCGGCGTATGGCCCGGATTCCAGCATCGAAATACAGCCCATCGTTCCCCTCAAGCCAAAGACCACCTACGCAGTCGTGGTCACCACTGATCTCACCGATGTCGATGGGGATCATGTCAAACCCTCGCCGGACTTCGCGCAGCTACTCGCTGGAACCGGTCTCAGCGCTGATCAGGCAGCGTGGCGCGCAAAATTGCTGCCGGTGATCACCTTCATGAAGTCGGCGTTCGGCGTCGACACCGATGGCCTTGCCTTGGTCGACGTCTTCACGACCCAGCACACCACCGATGATCTGGAGGCCATTCAACACCGTTTGACCACGGGCGACCTAGTGCCGGGCGCCCCGTGCTTCGAGAACTGCCCGATCAAAAATCTTGAGACCGGCATCTTCCCGGAAAACACCCAAGGCTACAAAAACCTCATCGGCAGCGACACCTCGACGAACGTGGACAAGGTCGCCATCGGCGTCTTCGACTCGTACGACTTCCGCACCGGCGTGGATGGCCACTTCGACGCGGGATACGTCAACGGACCCGCGGTGCCGCCCAAGGTGAACCATCTCGATTTCTACATGACGATTCCCAAGGCGCCGATGCCGCCCAACGGCTATCCGATCGCGATTTACGGTCACACTCTTGGGGGCGACGGGACCGAGGTGGGATTGATCTCGACCCTCGACGCCACCATTCCGGTTGTGACGATCGCCATCTCCGACGTGGATTTCGGGATGCGCGGCAGTCAGATCCAGTTCTTCGCGTTCAACAATGTCGCGACACTCCGCGAGAATTTTCGCCAGTCAGTTGCCGATTACCTGCAAGAAACGAAGATGGTCGAGAACGCGCACGCGGCGGGGATCCCGCCATTCGACATCATCGACCCAAACAACATGCTCTACCTCGGAGCGTCGTTGGGTGGGATCATGGGCGGGATGTACATGGCGGTGGAGCCCGACGTGAAAGTCGGCATGCTCAGCGTCCCGGGCGGCGGATTGACCAACATTCTCGACACGCCGGAAATTGGCAGTTTGCTCAAGCCGCTGATCACGCTGGTGGTAGGCGTCACCCTCGATGACCCGTACTTCGCGCAGTTCTTTCACGGCTTCCAGCAGACGGCACAGTGGGCCATCGATGCTGGCGACCCGATCAACTACGCGTCGCACATCATCGTCCCCGGCGCCCAGTTGCCTGGCGTGCCGCTCAAGCACCTTTTTATGCAGGAAGGTTACATCGACACCATCGTCGGCAACCGTGCCGCCGAGGACCTGGCCCTGGCAATGCAGTTGCCCGATCTCAATGTCACGCAAGGGTGCACGAACCCCAGTGGCTGTAGTGGCATCTGGCGCTTCGTGATGACCGACTATGGACAAAACGAGACCGACGGCCACTATGTGACGCTGAGGGTTCCACAAGCCACCCAGCAAGCGTTCGACTACCTGACCAGCCTGGGCACGGTTGTCGACAACGCCAATCCGTAAAGAGGAGCTCCCGTGATGCAGCGTCTGACACCATGGTCGGCGGCGACCGTACTCGTCTGTAGCTTGACCCTTTGCACGCTAACCTTCTTGTCGCCGGCGGTGGCGGCTCCCTGCGTCGGTGACTGCGGCGGCGACGGCACGGTGACCGTCGACGATCTGGTCAAGGGCGTCAATCTCGCGCTCGGTAACGCCGGGGCCGATCCATGTCCGAGCTTCGATTTCAACGGGGATGGCTCGGTGACCATCGACGAGATCATCATGGGTGTGAATGCCGCGTTGAGCTCGTGCACCGCGGTAGCGACGGCAACGCCGACGGTACCCCCAACCGTAACGCCGAAACCGACGCCGGTGGAGGTGATCGCGCTTTTCAACGCCGACGCCAGCAATCCGAACAATCCGTTTCCCAGCGACCGCCTCCTCGATGCCACCGGGCATGTCGCGCTGCCCCCCGCCTATCTGACGTACGCAATTCCGCCGGCCAGCAAGTACAACGCGGCACGCGCGCTCAGTACCAAGATCGCATCGCAGCTGACGGCGCTGGACGGCTTCGGTACGTTCTCGCCGATCCGCCTCCGCTTCAGCCGTCCAATGGTGATCGACGAGGGCGAAAACCCTCAGGGCATCTGGGTCCTCGAGTACAACGACCTGGCGGCGCGCCCCGTGCTGGTCAACGCAACCGCGTACGAGCCCGATTCCAGCATTGAATTGCAGCCGATTCTGCCGCTCAAACCGAAGACCACGTACGCCGTCGTGGTCACTAGTGACGTCACGGACGTCGACGGCAACCACGTGAAACCATCGCCAGACTTTGCCAAGCTGCTTGCCGGGACCGACCTCAGTGCGGACCAGGCAGCGTGGCGCGCCAAGCTGCTGCCCGTGATCAGCTTCGTCAATGATGCGTTCAAGATCGAGAGCAGCTCGGTCGCGTTGGTTGACGTGTTCACAACCCAGCACACCACCGATGATCTGGAGGCCATCCAGCATCGCTTGAATACCGGTGCTGACCTCGTACCGGGATCGCCGTGCTTCGCGAATTGCGCCCTCAAGAACTTCGAGACCGGCATCTTCCCGGAGAACACGCAGGAATACCGCGACCTCATCGGCAGCTTCAGCTCGCCGAACGTGTCGGCGGTTGCCATCGGCGTCTTCGATTCCTACGACTTCCGTACCGGCCCAAAGGGTTCCTTTGATCCGCGCTTTGTGAACGGCCCCGATGTTCCCGGCGTCAACCATCTCGACTTCTACATGACGCTTCCCAAGGGTCCGAAGCCGCCCAACGGGTATCCGATCTCAGTTTTCGGTCATGGCCTGGGTGGGTCCGGACGCGATGTCGGGGAGATCGGTGCGTTGGACACCAGCGCACCAGTGGTCGGGATCGCCATTTCGGCGGTGCAAGAGGGCCTGCGCGGCAATGTGGTCGACTTCTTCGTGCTCGACGACATTGCGACGACGCGTGAGAACTTTCGGCAGTCGGTGGCCGACTTCCTGCAGTTGACCAAAATGGTCGAGAACGCGCATGCCGCCGGCATCCCCCCATTCGACACGATTGATCCGCAGAGCATTCTCTATCTCGGCGGTTCGCTCGGCGGGATCATGGGGACGATGTACATGGCAGTGGAGCCTGACGTGCAAGTGGGTCTCCTCAGCGTTCCCGGCGGCGGATTGACCAACATCCTGGACTCGATCGACATTGGCGGGCTCTTGCAGCCGCTGATCGGGCTGTTGTCGGGCGTGCAGTCGAACGACCCCTTCTTCCCCCAGTTTTTTCACGGCTTCCGGCAAACGGCACAGTGGGGCATCGACAGCGGCGACCCGATCAACTACGGCCCGTACATCGTTACGCCGGGCGCCCAGTTGCCCGGCGTGCCACCGAAGCGCATCCTGATGCACGAAGGCATCGTCGACAGCACCGTGCCGAATCGTACCACCGACGACCTGGCGCTGGCGATGCGCCTCCCCGATCTCAACGCCTCACATGGTTGCCGGAATCCGGACGGCTGCAGTGGGATCTGGCGCTTCGTGATGACCGACTATGGCCAGGACGAGACCGGAGGACATCCGGTGACCATCAAGGTGCCGCAGGCGACGCAGCAAGCGTTCGACTATCTGACCAGCTTCGGCACGGTCGTGGATGACGTGCATCCGTGAGCCAGCGAATGGTCGAGACAATCTAGGACGAGCGGGGCACGCCTCAGACCAACGAGCGTATGGTCGCGCCTCGCGCTGATGGGCGGATGGCTGTTCGCAGATGGCAGATGGTTCCGCGTGATAGCCGCCTGTCGGACTTGGAACTCCCTAGCGACGCAACGCGGAGCGGCCCATAGAAAAGACGCCGACCGCAGGTCCTAGTGGGGCCCTGTGGCTCCTGATGCTTCCGGCGTTGGTAATGGCGTGGCGCCGCTCCCGGCAATAACGCTCTTACATGCCGGCGCAAGCTCCCTCTCATGGGCCTTGAGGCACTTGACGAAGTGACCGCGTTCGTGGCCGGTATCCTTGCAGAACTTCTGAATGTCGGGCTGACACGCCTGGCGGCGCGCGGCGCGGTCGCCCGCCGCGGCTTGCACGCTAACCTTGCATGGTGCGGACAGCTCCGCGCTGTGCGCCTGGAGGCATTGCAGGACATGCCGTCGATCGTGCCGCACGCCCGGGCAGAACCGCTGCGCGTCCGCCGCGCATGGACCCTTGATGTCGGCGGCGGCTCCCGGGCGCGCGCGTGCCGTGAGCAACAGGAGCAGTGCCGCGAGTCGCACCGCGAGATTCCACGATTTCATATGCACCTCAGAATCGATCGAGGGCTTGAGGGCTTTTAGATTCAAGCCCTCAAGCCCCCAAGCTTCAAGCCTCAAGCCTCGGCTTCATCACCGCGAGCATCGTGGCATGCAGGCGGCCGTTCGATGCCAGCGTCTGCTCGCCGTAGAGGTCGAATGGATCGTTGGCAAAGTCGCTGACCCTGCCGCCGGCCTCGGACACGATCAAACTCGCCGCCGCCGTATCCCATGGTTTGAGACGCCACTCCCAAAAGCCGTCGACCCGCCCGGACGCGACGTAGCACAGGTCGAGCGCCGCTGAGCCGGCCCGGCGTACGTCGCACGCCCGCTGCAGAAAGTCGGCGACAAACTCGAGGTAGAAGGCCGCGTGCGTGCGCCGGTCGTATGGAAATCCCGTGGCCAACAACGCCTCCTCCAGATTGCTGACCTCCGAGACGGCAATCGGTTCGCCGTTCAAGGTGGCGCCGTGGCCGCGGCGGGCAAACCAGGTCTCATCGCGAACGGGATCGTGGACAATACCCAACTGCAACTCGGCACCGTACGCCAGCCCGAGCGCAACGCAGAACTGCGGGTGGCCGTGCGCGAAGTTCACCGTGCCGTCGAGCGGGTCGAGATACCACGCATAGCGATCCGCCGGCGGACGCGCCGGGCTGATTCCGGCCGACGCCTCCTCCGCAACGATCAGGTGATCGGGAAACGCCGCGCGCAGACGTTCGACAATCAGGGCTTCGATCTCGCGATCCGATTCGGTAACCAGGTCGACCGGGCCTTTGTATTCGACCCGCTTACTACCGCGCCAGACGGCGCGCAGCCGCTCCCCCGCCTCAGCCACCGCGGTGCGAGCGACTGCTTCAAACGTCTCCATCCCCGCGAGGCCTCTCACAACTGACATGCTGACGCAAGATGGAACGAATCTTCCCTATTCTTCTTTCGTGCTTTCGAAATGTCGTGCTTTCGTGATTCTCTGACGGTGGGGGGCGGTTGACCACGTTGCCAGCAGGCGATAGGCAGCGCCGGTGATGGACAATGGCATCGATGCCGACGGACACGTGTTCGAGCCACGGGATATCCTGGGAGCGCTCCCCGGTGGGTCGCTGCTGACTTCCAAGTCCCGACAGACTGCACGAAGAGGAGGAGAAATGTCTTCAAGAAGAGCGCATCGATTGTCGAAGGCGGATTTCGAACGTCTGCGCGTCGCCACCGGCCGAGTAGCGGTCGATCCGGATGTCCCCCTGTTTGCTCCATCGAGCATCACCTGGCGTATCAACCGCGAGGCGGCAATCCTGGCCGGTGGCGGGGTGGCGCTGTTACTCCAGGTGGCGCACCCCCTGGTCGCCGCGGGGGTGGTAGCGCACAGCCGCTTCCGCACCGAGCCGTTGCAGCGACTCAGAAATACCCTCGAGCTCATGCTGACCATCGTGTTCAGCGACGCTGGCGATGCGATCGCCGCCATCCGCGAAATCGAGCGGCGGCATGGCCGGGTGCGCGGGACACTCGAGACCGATATCGGCCGCTACCCACGCGGTACGCCCTACAATGCGAATGACCCGGAGCTGATGTTCTGGGTGCTGGCCACACTCGTGGACACTGCGCTGCGTGTCTATGAGATGCTCATCGCACCCCTGGATGCCGCGGACAAGACGGCCTACTACGAGGAATCCAAAATAACCGCCCGACTGTTCGGGATTCCGGAAGCGACGGTCCCGCACACCTGGCGCGACTTCCAGCACTACATGAACCGCATGATCAATGGCGACGCGCTGGCGGTCGGGCCTGCCGGCGAAGAAATCGCCGCGTCGATCGTCGACCCGCCGCTCGTTCCGGGCCTGAAGCAGGTGTTGCAGCTCTCCAACATCTTCACGATCGGCTTGCTGCAACCGCCTTTGCGAGAGCGCTACGGCTATTCCTGGAGCGTCGTGCATGAAGCCGGTCTGACGGCTGCCGCGACGCTTGGTCAGCTGAGCATCCCCTGGCTTCCGAGCATCGCGCGCCTGATGCCGCAAGCGCGCGCGGCGATGGCGCGGCACTCCAGCACTGGCGACACACTCGAAGGAAAGCCCGCGGGCCGACGAGTGGCCGCCGTGCGAACGCACGGGTCGGTCGCCTGAGAAGGGAACGCGCGAGCTGACGCCGTATCCCAACCGGCAAGCTCGAAAGATTGGTGTGCCGTAGCGGCCTGTCGAGCTTGGAAATTCGCAGCGACCCAACGGGGAGCGGATCACAAAAGAGACGCCGGCGGCAGGCCCGCCACACTCGACCTGGCAGTGCAGAACGGTTAGCCTGACGGGCACTCTTGGAGGACCGCATGCCGAACCCCGCTGCGTTGAAAGAACGTGCTTTCGCCCGCGTCGATGCGCAACGCGACGCGCTGATCGACTTGAGTTTGCGGATTCACCGGACCCCGGAGCTGCGCTTCGCGGAGCATCGCGCCGCGGGGTGGTTGGTCGAATTTCTGGAACAGGCCGGCTATGCCGTCGAGCGTGGCGCGTATGGATTGCCGACGGCGTTCGCGGCACGCCTCGGTAGTGGCGCACCGCAAGTGGCCATCTTGTGCGAGTATGACGCCTTGCCCGGCATCGGTCACGCCTGCGGCCATAATATCATCGCCACTGCCGGCGCTGGTGCGGGCGCGGCGCTGGCCGCATTGATCGGTGAAACCGGCGGCAGCATCGTGGTCCTCGGTACGCCGGCGGAGGAGGGCGGTGGTGGCAAGATCCTCATGGCCCGCAACGGGGCCTTTGACGATGTCGATGCGGCGATGATGGTGCACCCGGCCGGCGTGGACCTGCCGGCGATGCATGTGCTGGCGATCAGTGCCGTCGAGGTCGAGTACCGCGGCCGCGCCGCGCACGCGTCGGCCTCGCCGCACCATGGGGTCAATGCGCTCGACGCCCTGGTCACCGCATACAACGCCATCGCCCAGTTGCGCCAGCACATCCGGCCGACCGAGCGCATTCACGGCATCATCACGGATGGCGGGCAGGCTCCGAACATCGTGCCCGAACACGCGGCCGGCGTGTTCTACATCCGCGCGGCGACCGAGAAGCGGTTGGTGGCGCTGAAGGAACGGGTTGCCGCATGTTTCCGCGCCGGCGCCTTGGCGACCGGCGCGGAACTGACGATGCGCCGGCTCGATGAGGATTATTCCGACATGCTCACCAACCAGCCGTTGGCGGCGGCGTACGCGGCGAACCTGACGCGTTTGGGTCGCCGCAGCGATCCAGAGGTACCCGCCGCGGTGGCGGGTAGTACCGACATGGGCAATGTCAGCAAGCTGGTGCCGTCCATTCACCCGATGATCGCCGCGGCACCACCGAGCGTGCCGCTGCACTCCGTCGAGTTCGCCGCGTATGCGGCGTCGGAGCAGGGGCATCGCGCCGTTATCGACGGAGCCAAGGGGCTGGCGGCCACGGCGATCGATATCTTGTGCACGGCGGAGTTGCGCACTGCCATCCACGCCGCCTTCGCCGCCGATCAGGCGCGTGCCTAGGACCTGCGGTCGGCGTCATTTCTATGGCCCGCTCCCGTTGGTCGCTGCGGGCGGCCCGGGTGACACGGTCTGTGGCGGGTGCCTCTTGTATAGTTCGTCGCTGGTCCGGACTCGGTCGCCGTTGTCCAAATGATGGTGGCGGCAGGCCTCTGTGCCTGCCGAATTGGGTTTGAGCGAACGCCTTTCCTTGCCGCGGCGCCGCCGCTTCGATACATCGGCACGCGATGACCTCCCGCGTCCTGGCTGCACTGGTGACTGTTGCGCTGGCGCTGATGGCCGCAGGCGGCTGGGTGCAAAGCCGCGCCGACGACAGCTTGGAGCAGGTGCGCGCCCGCGGCCGCCTGCGGTGGGGCGGCGATGTGCAGGGCGGCGAGCCCTATGCCTTCCAGGATCCAAACGACGGCGCGCAGCTCGTCGGCTTCGAGGTCGAGATCGCCGCGAGCCTGGCGCAACGGCTCGGTGTGCGCGCCGAGTTCGTGCAAAACGATTGGTCCAACCTCATCCCGTCGCTGGAGCGTGGCGACTTCGACATCATCCTCAATGGTCTCGAAGTGACTGCTGCACGGCGCGCACGGATCGCCTTCAGTCGCCCATACTATGCCTTCACCGAAACCCTCATAGTGCGACGTGAGGATCCGGCACACGGCCTGGCGGACCTGCGCGGCCAGCGCGTCGGCACGCTCAGCGGCTCATTGGCGTTCGACATCCTGAATGCCGCGGACGTGGAAGTCGTCCTCTACGAAGGGGTGGAGGAACCGTACCTCGATCTGGAGCAGGGCCGACTGCGCGGTGTGGTGCTCGATAACATCATCGCCGATCGCTACGGCCTCAGCCGCCCGGGGTTGCGCGCCGCGGCAACGGTGGGGGAGGGCGTCTACGCCGTGGGCCTGCGGCCGGGGGACACGTCGCTGCTCCACGCCGTCGACGAGGCGATCGGCGCCATGCAGCAAGACGGAGCGCTGCGCGCCATTCTGGCGCGCTGGAACCTGTGGAACGACCGGCAGCAGAGCCTCGCGGCCACCCTGGTGGCGCCGGCGGCGGCGCGCGGTCGCGGCTTCACTGCGACGCAGCTCCTATTGTTTGTGCGCGGTGCAGCTTTTACGGTGGTGATCTCGACGCTCGCCATGCTGCTGGCGGTTGTCGGTGGGCTGGCGCTCAGTGTCTCGCGCCGCTACGGCGGCAGCGGGTTGCGTACGGCAGCGGCGTTG
>CAZTDK010000083.1:0-13326 GCA_964611965.1 uncultured Binatia bacterium (SeqCode)
ACGGACCCTGCGGTGGCAGCGGATGCCGCGCAAATTGGCGCGGTGCGCAGCCTGATCGATGACGTCTGCATCTGTGCACGCTTCGACGGAACCAAGGGGAAGACCCACAGCAACTATGTGAGCTGCGCCGCGGATATCGCCGACCACCGCCGGGATTACGGCGGGCGACTGCCAAAGCCTCGTGTGCAACGGGACGGGTAGCGCCACTGCGATCGACGCCCCCAGCGATCTACCGACCCCCAGTACCGTCTGTCAGCAAAATCCGGCTTGCAGCGGTCCATCGCCGCTGCACCCGACGTTTACAAACGCTCCCGCCGGCACCGATTGCACCGCCGACAACCACCTTCCAAAGCATGTCTGCGGCGACGGCGTCTTCGCGGGCAGTTGCGTCCAGTGCAACAACAGCGCCGACTGCGGCGGGAGTCTCAGTTGCAGCGCCAGCCACGTGTGTCAGTGAGCCCCGAAAAATCTGATCGTATCCTGACCTTCGTTCGGAACAACGTACCAGAGCGGTCTCTGCCTCGCCCACATGTGCACCCCGTAATGCTGCGCCGCCGCCCCTGAACGGCGTGGACCCGGGAAGGACTGTGGGCCGAGCCACCAGAGCCGGATCTCCAAGTCGTCCGTCCGCGATCGTCGTTGCCGTGGAAACACCTGCCGGGCCCGCGGGGCCCGGCAGGCGCCCGCAACCTCGTTCCTCAAGTCCCATCGAGACGACGGAACGCCTCTCCCTGTCGGCCAGGTGACAGAGAACCTTCCGATCACCTGAGGTGTTGTCGGTGTGGGCACGCCATACCAATCGTCGCCAGGCAGTGGACACGGCGCGCCGTCCGGATTAGTGTCCAGGGCGGTTGGGGTGGTGATGTCGAAGGCTAGCACGCTGTCGGGCCTGGCAGTCCTTAGCGACCAACGGGAAGCGGGCCAGAGAGAAGACGCTGACCGCAGGTGCGCGAGGCGCGGACGCCCCCAGTCCGAGCTTGACAATGCGAACATAGTATTATATACAGGAGAACCATGATGACAATGGATGCTAATCGCGAACGCGCGCTCGACCTTGCCGTCAGCCAGATCGAAAAGCAGTTCGGCAAGGGCGCGATCATGAAGCTCGGCGAGACCGCGCTCCTCAAGGACATTCAAGTCGTCTCGACCGGGTCGATCGGGCTCGATCTCGCCCTCGGTGTCGGCGGCGTGCCGCGCGGCCGCGTCATCGAGATCTATGGGCCGGAGTCCTCGGGTAAGACGACGTTGGCGTTGCAGATCGTTGCGCAAGCACAGAAGCTGGGCGGCATCGGCGCGTTCATCGATGCCGAGCACGCGCTCGACGTCGGCTATGCTCGCAAGCTCGGTGTCAGGACCGAGGACTTGCTCATCTCGCAGCCCGATCACGGCGAACAGGCCCTGGAGATCGCCGAGACACTGGTGCGCAGTGGCGCGGTCGACATCCTCGTCGTCGACTCGGTGGCGGCGTTGGTGCCGCGCGCCGAGATCGAAGGCGAGATGGGCGACCAGCACATGGGCCTGCAGGCGCGCTTGATGTCGCAAGCGCTGCGCAAGCTCACCGCCACCATCTCGCGCTCCAACACCATCGTCGTCTTCATCAACCAGATTCGCATGAAGATCGGCGTGATGTTCGGCAATCCGGAGACCACCACCGGCGGCAACGCCTTGAAGTTCTATGCCTCGGTGCGCCTCGACATCCGCCGCATCGGCGCCCTCAAGCAGGGTGACGAGGTCATCGGCAGCCGTACCAAGGTGCGGGTCGTCAAGAACAAGGTGGCACCGCCCTTCAAGGAAGCCGAGTTCGACATCCTCTATGGCACCGGCATCTCACGCGAGGGCGAGCTGATCGACATTGGCAGTGAGTGGAACATCGTTGAAAAAAGCGGCGCCTGGTATTCCGTCGACGGCGAGCGCATCGGCCAGGGACGCGAGAACGCCAAGGAGTTCCTGCGTGACCATCCCGAAATTGCCCAGCAGATCGAGGCCAAGGTCCGGGCGCGCGCCGGCATCGCGCCGATTACTCCGGTCGACGCTGCCACCGCCCCCGAGCAACCAAAGAGTGACGCTAAGCGGGGAAGTCGCGCCAGCTGATTGTTGATGCACGCTCCATAGCGGCTCCGCATGCCACTCCTACGACTACCGACCACACGGCATGCGTTTTGGATTGGACTCTGCCACCTATGGAGCTTGATGACATTCTCCGCGACGCCTCTCGTCTGCACGCCTCCGACGTCCTGCTGAAACCCGGTGTCCCACCCGGGCTGCGCTTGCACGGTGACCTGGTTCCACTGCCCGGCGCTGAGGCGCTGACGGCGGTAGACGTGCAGGCGGCGGTTGATCTGATGCTCGACGACTACCACCGCAAGCGGTTTGCCAGTGAGCTGCAGGCCGACCTGGCCTACGAAACGGCCGAGCTTGGCCGTTTCCGCGTCAATGTCTTCCGGCAGCGCGGCGAGGTCAGTGTGGTCATCCGCATCATTCCCGCGTGCATCCGCTCCGTGACCGAGCTCAATCTGCCGGCGGTGGTCGAGAAGATCGCCGGCGAGCAGCGCGGCCTCGTCCTCGTCACCGGCACCACCGGCAGCGGCAAGAGCACGACGCTGGCAGCGATGATCGACTACATCAATCGCTCCCGGCGGGCGCATATCATCACGATTGAAGACCCGATCGAATACACCCACGCCGACCAGCTCTGCTACGTCAACCAGCGCGAGGTCGGTTACGACACCATCAACTTCCCCGCCGCGCTCAAAGCCGCGCTGCGCCAGAACCCGGACGTCATCCTGGTCGGCGAAATGCGCGACCTGGAGACTATCGAGACCGCCATCCTCGCCGCGGAAACGGGGCATCTCGTGATGAGCACGCTGCACACCCTCGACGCGCCCGAGACCATCACCCGCGCCATCAGCACGTTTCCGGAACACCAGCGCGACCAGGTGCGCTTGATCCTGGCCAGCGTGCTACGCGGGATCGTCAGCCAACGCCTGGTGCCACGCGCCGACGGCACAGGCATGGTGCCGGCCGTCGAAGTGCTGGTGTCAACGGCCCGCGTGCGCGAGTACATCGCCGACAAGGAAAAACTCCGCGACCTTCGCGAAGTCATCGCGCAAGGCCAGGTTACGTATGGCATGCAGACGTTCGATCAGTCGCTGATGGGCCTCTACAGGAGCCATCTGATCACGCGCGACGAGGCGATGCGGAACGCGACCAACCCCGGCGACTTCGACCTGAAGCTGCGGGGCATCGAATCGACCAGTGACAGCCGGTGGGACGAGTTCGAGACGCGCAGCGGCGTCGACGCACAACCGAAGGTCGAAATCGAGCGCTTCTGAGGCGCCTGTTTCGGCGGGCCGATTTTGCCCTGAAGGCAGAGGAGCGCAGGTGCCTGGATCGCTCCGCGAATTGGCCTGGCAGCGCGTCGTGCGGCTGCTGGCGGCACATGATCGCAGCACGCACGAGGTCCGTTCCCGGCTCAATGCGTCTGGCATCACACCCGACATTGTCGCCGCCACCATCACCCGCCTCGAAGCGTTGCACTACCTGGACGACGAACGCTTCGCCCGCTCGGCCGCCGAGAACGCGGCGCGCCGCGGGCATGGCAGTGAGCGGGTACGCGCGACCCTGGCAGCCAAGGGGATAGCCGAGGCGCTCGTCGACGCCGCGGTCGCCGCGGCGTTCGCCGACGAATCGGCGCTCGCCCGAGTGGCCTTGACGCGCCGCTTCCCGACGCTGCCGCCCGGCGACCGTGCTCGTGCCAAAGCCGCCCGCTTCCTGCTGCAACGTGGCTTCCCGGAGGCGGTGGTGCTCGCCATTCTAGGGGACGGCTGCTAGGCCTGCGGCCGGCGTCTTTTCTATGGACCGCTCCCGTTGGTCGCTAGGGGCAGCCAAGTCCGATAGACTGCTGGGACCTGCGTCTCTTCTAGAGACCGCTCCGTTGGTCGCTGGGCACTGCCAGGTCCGCCAGGCAGGCCCGCGGCCGTGCTACCTCATCCGAAGCCGCTCATAGCGACGCATCGCGGAACGGTCCATAGAGAACACGCCAGGCGCAGCCCCCTCCGGGTCGCTGTGGTGCTACGTTTGACAGACTGCTAGTAGCAAACGATGATTTTCAGTCGGACTTGGAAGCCAGCAGCGACCCATCGGGGAGCGGGCCATAGAAAAGACGCCGGCCGCAGGCCCGCCGGCCGTAGGCCATGACCGGAGCCGAGATCCGTTCGCAGTTCATCGAGTTCTTCCGCCAGCGCGGCCACGATTTCGTGCCCAGCGCTTCGCTCGTTCCTGACAAGGATCCGACGCTGCTGTTTACCAACGCCGGCATGGTGCAGTTCAAGAACGTCTTCCTTGGCAACCAGAAGCTCGCCAATCCGCGCGCCGTCAACTCACAGAAGTGCCTGCGCCTCAGCGGCAAACACAACGACCTCGAGGAGGTCGGGCGCGACACCTACCACCACACTTTCTTCGAGATGCTCGGCAACTGGTCGTTCGGTGACTACTACAAGAAGGAAGCCATCGCCTGGGCGTGGCAGCTGCTCACCGACGTGTGGAAGCTTCCCAAAGACAAGCTCTACGCCACCGTGTACCGCACCGACGACGAAGCCGACGGCTTCTGGCGCTCGGAAACGGACATCGCCCGCGACCGCATCTTGCGTTTCGACGAGAAGGACAATTTCTGGGAAATGGGCGAAATCGGCCCCTGCGGCCCGTGCTCCGAGATCCACATCGATCGCGGCGCGGCGGCGTGCGACCAGGGGCACGTCCCTGGTCACGTCTGTGCCGTCAACGCCGGCTGCGCTCGCTTCATCGAGCTGTGGAATCTGGTGTTCATCCAGTATAACCGCATCGAGTCGGGCGAGCTGCAGGAGCTGTCGGCGAAGCACGTCGACACCGGTGCCGGCCTGGAACGCCTCGCGGCGGTGCTGCAAAACGTACCGTCGAACTACGACACGGATCTGCTGCGCAACTTGATCCGTTTCACCGAAACGCACGTCGGCAAGCGCTACGGCGACAACCCGAACGACGACTTGTCGTTCCGCGTCATCGCCGACCACGTGCGCGCGCTGACGTTCCTGGTCGCCGACGGCGTGCTGCCGAGCAATGAAGGCCGCGGCTACGTGCTGCGCCGCGTCCTTCGCCGCGCCGCGCGGCACGCCAAGCAGCTCGGCTTCGACCAGCCGTTTCTGTGGCGCGTCACCGAGGCCGTCGCGCACACCATGGGCGCCGCCTATCCCGAGATCATTGAGCGCCACAGCACGATTCAACAGGTACTACGCGCCGAGGAAGAACGCTTCGGTGAGACCCTCGACAAGGGCCTGTCGCTGCTCGAGCATGAAACGGCCGGCCTCCGCAGCAGTGGTCGCACCGAATTGCCCGGCGATGTCGCCTTCAAGCTCTACGATACTTTCGGGTTCCCGCTCGACATGACGCAGGACATTCTGCGCAGTGACGGCATGACGGTCGACACCGCCGGCTTTGACGCCTGTATGGGCGAGCAGAAGCAACGCGGCCGTGACGCCCGCCGTGCTGGGCTCGAGGTGATGACCTCCCACGGCGCCCACACCTCGCGCTTCGTCGGCGATCGTGTCTACGAATGGGAAGCGCCGGTGACGGCGCTGGTGGTCGATGGTGCGGAACGCGACGAAGCTCGCAGCGGCGACACGGTCCAGGTCATCGTGCCGGAGACCCCTTTCTACGGCGAGTCGGGTGGCCAGGTGGGCGACCGCGGCGTCATCGAAACCGCGAGCGGCGCTCTCATCGAGATCGTCGATGCGCAGAAACCGCGCGCCGATCTCACCGCGCACATCGGCAAGGTGGTCCGCGGCGCGGTACACACCGGCGAGAGCGTCCGGCTGCGCGTCGATCGCCACCGGCGCGATGCGGCGCGCTTGAATCACTCGGCGACGCACATCTTGCACGCGGTGTTGCGTGAGCACCTCGGCAAGGACGTGCGGCAGGCCGGCTCGCTGGTGGCTCCCGAGCGCTTGCGCTTCGACTTCAACTACTCCGGCCCGGTGGCCGAAGAGACCTTGCGGCGCATGGAAGACGACGCCAACACCCACATCCGCGGCAACGCCGAGGTGCGCACGGAGGAAATGGCCTACGCCGACGCCATCAAGGCCGGCGCGCTGGCGTTCTTCGGCGACAAGTACGGCGATCGTGTCCGCGTCGTGCGTATCGGCGACTACTCCACCGAGCTGTGCGGCGGCACGCATGTGGCGCGTGCCGGCGACATCGGCGTGCTGAAGCTGCGCGGCGAAACCGGCGTCGCCGCCGGCGTGCGCCGCATCGAAGCGCTCACCGGCGAAGGCGCGCTCGAATGGGTGCGCGGGCGCGAGGTCGCGCTGCGCGAGGTGGCCGACTTGCTGCGCGGCTCCGAAGACGACGTGACCACCCGCGTCAGCCGCTTGGTGGCCCAGCAGCGCGAGCTCGAAAAGCAGCTCAAGCAGCTGCAAGGCAAGCTCGCCGGCTCGCAAAGCGATGAGCTGCTGCAGCAGGCGCGCACGGTCGACGGCATCAAAGTGCTGGCGGCCGAGGTCGACGGGCTCGACGACAACGGGTTGCGCGATCTCGCGGATCGTTTGCGGCAGCAGATCGGCTCAGGGGTGATCGTCCTCGGCACCGCCCGCGGCGACCGCGCCTTGTTGCTGGCGGCGGTGACCAAGGATCTCACCAAGAAGTATCACGCCGGCAACATCATCAAGCAGATCGCGCCGCTGATCGGCGGCGGCGGCGGCGGCAAGCCCGACCTGGCGCAAGCCGGTGGCAAGGACCCCGCGAAGCTCCGCGAGGCATTGGAGGCGGTCTACCAACTTGTGTCCTGAGCCACAGACCGCAGCCCCCGCGAATGACGTTCCCCTCGAGCTGACGTTTGAGAACGCGCGCGTCTTCCGGGATCTTCTCGGCAATCACGACGAGCACCTCAAGACCATCGAACGCGCCCTCGGCGTGCACGTCGCCGCCAGCGGTACCACTCTCGTCATCAGCGGCGACCGTCTCGAGCGCGAGCTCGCGGGCCGCGTGCTCACCCAGCTCTACGGCGTCGTCGAGAAAGGCTACCCCGTCTATACCAGCGACGTCGACTACGCCGTCCGCATTCTCAGTAGCGATCGCACCGCCAATCTGCGCGAGATCTTCCTGGACACCATCTACATCTCGTCGCACAAGCGCGTGATCACGCCGAAGAGCATCGCCCAGAAGCAGTACATCGATTCCATCCGCAACTTCGACATCGTCTTCGGCATCGGCCCGGCGGGTACCGGCAAGACCTATCTGGCCATGGCCATGGCGGTCGCCGAGCTGATGAAGAACAACTTCGCGCGCATGATCCTGACCCGCCCGGCGGTGGAAGCCGGCGAGAAGCTCGGGTTTCTGCCCGGCGATCTCGCCGAGAAGGTGAATCCGTATTTGCGGCCGCTGTATGACGCGCTGCACGACATGGTCGATTTCGACCGCGCGCAGAAGATGCTGGAGCGCGGCGTCATCGAAGTGGCACCGCTGGCATTCATGCGCGGTCGCACGCTCAACGACTCGTTCGTCATTCTCGACGAGGCGCAGAACACCACCAGCGAGCAGATGAAGATGTTCCTCACCCGCCTCGGCTACGGCTCGAAGGCGGTGATCACCGGCGACGTGACGCAAATCGATCTACCCAGCGGCCGCGCCTCCGGTTTGAAGGAAGTGCAGAATATCCTCGCCAACATTCCCGGCATCCGCTTCTGCGGCTTCACCGAACGCGACGTCGTGCGCCACCGCCTGGTGCAGGACATCATCACCGCATACGACCGCTTCGAAACGGCACGCGACAAGGCGTCGTGAGTCGTGCTCGTGAATCGTGTTCGCGAGTCGTTGGGAGTGGTGGGGAGCCGGCTTCAGCCGGCTTGGTTGTATTAACCGGGGGCTTCGAGCCCCCGGCTCGCAACGATCGTGTGACCCCATGCCCGTAAGCATCGTGTCGCGAAGCCGCGCCCGCGGTGTGCGCGCCGCCGCGGTGCGCGCCGATGCGCGTCGCCTGCTGGCGAGGCTCGGCGAAGCGGACGCCGAGCTGACGGTCAGTCTCGTCGACGACAGCACCATCCACGAGCTCAACCGCGACTACCGCGGCAAAGATCGGCCGACCGACGTCCTGGCATTCGCCATGCGCGAGGGGCGCCGCGCGCCCGGTGACGAGACGGTGCTGGGCGACGTCGTCATCTCGCTCGACACCGCGGCACGCCAGGCCCAGGGCCGCGGAGTATCCACCGCCGACGAGGTACGTACCCTGCTGATCCACGGCATCCTGCATCTGCTGGGCTATGACCATGAGCGCTCGGATGCGGAGGCGCGGCGCATGAAAGCAATGGAGCGCAAGCTGCGCGGGGCGCTGCTGCGGAGCTGGACTACTTGATGGCCGCCGAAATCCTCTTGCTGATCGAAATGCGGGAACAGCGCGGGCTGTAGGTGGATGGCGCAACGCCGGAGAATGGAATTCTCCGGCGACGGTGATGAAGGAAGTCCGTTGAAACGGACTCAGGTCAGCGGATTCGTGGAGGCGTCTGCGGGCTGACAAAAGACGCAGAGAGCACCCTTCGAGAGCCTCAGGGTGAGCGGAAGGGATTCAACGGATTTGGGGAGGGGATCCGCTTATGCTGAGGCTCTCGAAGCATCGGGCGGGGTCTTTCAGCCGGCTGCTAAGCTGATCGCCCAATCCCTTGCAGCTCCAAGGCGCATCAGCCCCGCACTGCGCGCGATTCGGCGTTGCGCTCCAAGTGACGCCGCAATGCCTCGTTGAACACCTCCGGACACTCGTACTGCGGCGAATGGCCGGCGCCAGCCACCATTTCGAGCACCGCGCCCGGAATCTCCGCCGCCAGCTCGCGCGCCGCGTCGACGAGAAAGCTGCCGTCGTTTTCTCCGTAGATCACCAGCGTCGGCACCGTGATGGCGCTGGCGCGGCCGACGCTGCCTTGCCATTTCTCCAGCGCGCCCCAAGCGCCGATGTAAGCGTCGACGGACATGTTCGTCAGCCGCACACGCTCTGCTTCGCGGCGCTCGGCGGGCATGTTGCCCGCAGGCAGCATGGCGTAGAGCGCGGCGACGGCGGCCATGCCCTGGTCTTCGGCGATCTGATGCGTCGAGGCAATGATCGCCGCCAGCGTTCCGGCACGCTCTGCCGGGCGGTTGCCGGAGTCGTGCAGCGTCAGCGACATGAGCCGTTCGGGCGCACGCAAAGCCACTTCCTGCACGACAGCGCCGCCCATGGAATGGCCGAGCAAGTGATAGCGCTCGAAGCCGACGTGCGCGGCGAGTGTCTCGACGTCGTCGGCCATCTGTTCGATGGTGTACGCGGTGCGCTCCGTTGGCGCTTGCGAGCGCCCGTGACCGCGGTGGTCGAAGACGAGCACCCGATGCGTGCGCGAGAATTCGGCGATCTGGAAACGGAAGTCGGTGACGTCGCCGGTGTACCCGTGCACGAGGAGCAGCGGCTCGCCGGGAGGCTGATTCGCTCCGTACAATTCGTAGTAGAGGTCGACGCCGTTGATGTGTGCGACAGGCATGATGGGTGGAGCTTGGCATGAGGGCGGGAGGAACGTCCAGAGGTGTATCACGCGGTCACCGTCGCACAGGCACGCGGAGGACCGACACGCTGCGCAGGCGCGCACGCTGCGGCCAAGGCCGAAGAATCGAAGAGGCTTTCTCAATACCAAATTCGGCAGGCACAGAGGCCTGCCGCCACTGTCGTTCCTTCGGCTTTTTGGTTTTCTCGGTGGGTGCAGCCGTCCCTGGCTGCACGAGTTGTGTTGAGGCACCGGGTCTTTCGTGGTAAGCCGCGCGAACTCTCGCATGACTACACCGCGGTCCACACAGCGTTCGTCGCTGATCATTATCTTCACCACGGTGTTCGTCGATCTGCTGGGCTTCGGCATCGTCTTGCCGTTGCTGCCGTACTACGCGCACCAGTGGCAGGCGTCCGGTCTCACCGCCGGGGCGCTGATTGCGGTGTACTCGGCGATGCAATTCATCGCCGCGCCGTGGTGGGGACGGCTGTCCGACCGCATCGGCCGGCGCCCGGTGCTGCTCGTGAGTCTGGCCGGCTCGACGCTCTCGTATCTCCTCTTCGCGCTTGCCCAGAACATCGAGTGGTTCTTTGTCTCGCGCATTCTTGCCGGTCTGGCCGGCGCCAACATTTCGGTGGCCCAGGCCTTCATTGCCGACACGACCAGTGAGCAAGAGCGCGCCCGCGGCATGGGGCTCATCGGCGCCGCCTTCGGTTTGGGGTTCGTGTTTGGCCCGGTGATCGGCGGTCTGCTGGCGCCGTACGGGCACGCGGCGCCGGGTTTCGCAGCGACCATCATCTGCGGGATTAATTTCGTCGCGGCGCTCTTCCGCTTGCCCGAGTCGCTGCCACCGGAGCAGCGGCACACGCGTGCGGCCTCCCATCCGCTTGCCCAGCTGCGCGACGCGCTGCGCCGGCCGCAGCTGCGGCTGCCGCTGTTGGTGTTCACGGCGGTGGTATTTTCGTTTGCGACGATGGAGACGACGCTGTCGCTGCTGTGCGCCAGCCGCTTTCACTTGAGTGCGACGCAGATCTATTGGCTGTTCGGCTACCTTGGCCTCATGACCACGCTGGTGCAGGGCGGGCTCATCGGCCGGCTCACCCCACGGATGGATGAGCGGCACCTGGTCGTCGTCGGCACGGCGCTGCTCGCTGTCGGCCTTGGCGCCACGCCGTTCACATCGCCGGTGGCGCCGCTGCTGATCGCACTGGGTGCCGTCGCCTGCGGGCAAGGGATCAGCTCTCCCGTGCTGTCGAGCTTGATCTCCAAGTCGAGCAGTGCCCACGAGCAAGGCGGGGTGCTCGGCATCTCGCAGTCGGCCGGCAGCCTGGCACGCATCCTGGGGCCGCTCTGGGGTGGCCTCGTCTTCGATTTCGCGGGGCCAACCGGCCCGTACGTCTCGACCGCGATCGTCATGCTGGCGGCCTTTGCCGTTGCGCTCTCATATGCGCAGCACGCCCATGCAGCGGCGCAGTCGTCCCCCGAGCTGACTCCGACGGTCAGAGGCTGACTTCCCACGATCTGAGGAAGGAACGGCGACGCGTGTCTCGCTCTCGCCAGCATCCGGAGTTTTCTGCTATCGTCCGGCCCTTCCATGGACAAGCTGGAGGAGACGCTACGCAAGCTGCCGCCGCAGAGCATTGAGGCGGAGGAGTCGGTCCTCGGCGGCGTGCTACTCGACAACTCGGCTTTGGATCGCGCCGTCGAGGTGCTCAGCCCCGACGATTTCTATCGCGAGGCGCACCGCAAGATCATGCGCGCCATGATCGACTTGAGTCAGCGCTCCGAGCCGGTGGATCTGATCACGCTCACGGAGGCGCTCAAGGCGCGCGGCGAGCTCTCCGACATCGGCGGCGCTACCTACCTCGCCGAGCTGGTCGACAAGGTGCCGACCGCCGCCAACGTCGCCTTTTACGCGCGCATCGTGCACCAGAAATCGGTGCTCCGCAGCCTCATACAGACGGCCACCGAGATCGCCACGGCGGGGTACGAGTCGAGCGCCGACGTCGAACAGTTCCTCGACGACGCGGAACACAAGATCTTCGCCATCTCCGAGCGCAAGGCGCGCCCGACCTTCTTCCGCATCCGCGACATCATGGTCGACTCGATGAAAGCCATCGAGGAGATGTATGAGCGCAAAGAGCTGGTCACCGGCATCCCTACCAGCTTCGTCGACCTCGATCGCATGACCGCGGGGCTGCAGCCGTCCGACCTGATCATCATCGCCGGCCGGCCGAGTATGGGGAAGACCGCCTTCGCGCTCAACATTGCCCAGAACGTCGCGCTCAATCCCAAGAGCAAGACCGGTGTGGCGGTGTTCTCGCTGGAAATGTCGAAAGAGCAGCTGGCGCTCCGCCTGCTGTGCGGTGAAGCGCGCGTCGACATGTCGAAGGTGCGCTCCGGCTTCGCCCAGGATCGCGACTTCCCCAAGCTGGTGACGGCGGCCGGCCGTCTTTCCGATGCGCCGATTTATATCGACGATACCCCGGCGCTGAGTGTGCTCGAGCTGCGCGCGAAGGCGCGGCGCTTGAAGCGCGAACGCGACGCTCATCTGGGCCTGATCCTCGTCGACTACCTGCAGCTGATGCGCGGGCACACCGGCGCCGACAACCGCGAACAGGAGATCTCCGGCATCTCGCGCGCCCTCAAAGCCCTCGCCAAAGAGCTCGGCTTGCCGGTGGTGGCGCTGTCGCAGCTCAATCGCCAGGTGGAAACGCGTGCGGATAAGCGTCCGATCATGGCCGACCTGCGCGAGTCGGGTGCCATCGAGCAGGACGCTGACGTGATCGCCTTCCTCTACCGACCGATCGTCTACGACAAGAACGCCGAGGAGCGCGCCGCCGAAGTGATCATTGCCAAGCAGCGGAATGGTCCCATCGGCACCGTCAACCTCACCTTCATGCCGGAGTACACCCGCTTCGAGAACCGTGCGGAGGACGATGTGAGCTTCGGCGAAGCAGACGATCTGGGAGCTTCGTAAGGCCTAAGCCCAATGCCAGTGAGGCTGAAGACCTGCGATTACAGCTGCGGGTTGATGATCGGTGCGGCGAGCTTCAGGACGCTCAACGGCAGCGAGCTGGTGAACTCGTAGCCTCCGGCCTGGCTGCCGGGTACGAAGGCGGTGAGCACGCCGTAGTAACGGTCGCCGATGTAGAAGACGAAGGTGGCGGTGCGGTTCACCGGACGCGCCGAAATGACGCCGCCGTGCCGGCGGAAGGTCTTGAAGCGATTGTCTCCCGAACCGGTCTTGCCGCCAACCACCACGGGCTTGCCCTTATGGACGAAGGCTCCGGAGACCCGGCGCGCCGTGCCGCCGCTGACGACGTCGGCCAACGCGTGGCGCAGCGCCGCTGCGACCGCCGGCTCCATGACCTGCTCGCCGCTCGTGGTCGCCGGCACGAAAACGGTTTCGTAGGGTGTGCCTTCGGCAAAATGCAGCTGCGTCAACCGCAGCGTTGGCCGGTGCACCCCGTCGTTGACGATGATACCCATCAGGTCAGCCAGCGCCGCCGGACGATCGGAGGAGTTGCCGATCGCCGTCGCGTACGTCGGCACCAGGCGTTTGAAGGGGAATCCCAGGCGGCGCCAGTAGGGCGTCATGCGTGCAAAGGCGTCGCGTTCGATGCGGATGCGCAAACGGATATCCTGCGCGTGCCGATTGCGCGTCTTGAACAGCCACGCCGACGCGCGCGCGCGCACATCGGCGCTGCGTTCGAGGAGCTGATCCCACGTTTCGCCCGGTTCGCGCACCAGCTGCCCGGCGCACCAGACATCGAGCGGATGACGGGACAGCAGG